>DASSQK010000030.1:0-3282 GCA_035702555.1 Gaiellaceae bacterium
CTGCTCGACGAGCTGCTCTCGGAGCGCGACAAGATCAACGCGATCCTGCAGGAGATCATCGACGAGGCCACCTCGCCGTGGGGCATCAAGGTCTCGATCGTCGAGGTCAAGGACGTCGAGATCCCGACCGGGATGCAACGCGCGATGGCCCGCCAAGCCGAGGCCGAGCGCGAGCGGCGCGCCAAGGTGATCGCCGCGGAGGGCGAGTTCCAGGCGTCCGAGCGGCTGAAGGACGCGGCCAACGTGATCGAGGACCATCCTGTGGCGCTGCAGCTGCGCTACCTGCAGACGCTGCTCGACCTCTCCGGGTCGCCGACGACGACGATCGTCTTCCCGATACCGATCGACCTGGTCCAGCCGTTCCTCGAGCGGCGCGACGACTCCGGCTCCGCAAGCTGACGTGGCCGACCTTCGGGTCGACCCGCTCTCGGGGCGGCTCGTCGCGATCGCACCCGGACGCGCCGGCCGACCGGGCGCGAACACGGCGCGGATCGACCCCCCGACCGCGGAGGAGCTCGAGACGTGCCCCTTCTGCGAGGGGCGCGAGGATCAGACGCCGCCGGAGGTGCTCGTCCTCCCGGAGAGGCCCGGCCGAGAGCCGAACACACCTGGTTGGTCGGTGCGCGTGGTGCCGAACAAGTACCCGGCGTTCGCCAACCCGGAGGTCGTCGTCCATTCGCCGCGGCACGCGCGCTCGCTCGGGGAGCTCGGACGGCCGCAGCTCGAGCTGGTCGCCGAGGCGTGGCGCCTGCGCGCGGCGGCCGCGGCAGCGGAGGGCAAGGTGCTCTTCGCCGGCGTGAACGAGGGCCGGGCCGCGGGAGCCAGCCTGCCGCACTCGCACTCCCAGATCGTCGCCCTGGACGAGGAGCCGCCGATTCCGCGGGCCGAACGGCACGACGGCTGCAGGCTCTGCGGGCTGCTAGAGCGGGAGCTCACCGAGGAGACGCGCGTCGTCGCCGAGGCCGAGGGGCTCGTCCTGCTCTGCCCGTACGCCTCGCGATCGCCCTACGAGTGCCTGATCGCGCCGGTCGAGCACGAGGAGAACGGCTTCGGCCCGCGGCTCGGCGCCGCGCTCGAGCTCGGGGCTCGCGCGCTCGCCCGGCTCGCCGAGCTGGACGCGCCGCGGCCCGCGAACCTCTGGCTGCACGAGTCGGGCCACTGGCACCTCGAGCTGCTGCCGCGGCTCAACGTCTTCGCGGCGTTCGAGCTCGGCGCAGGGCACTACATCAACACCCTCGCGCCGGAGGCGGCGGCGGCGGAGCTGCGCGGCTAGCTGTCGGCGGCCGCTGCCGCGCGGTTCGTCTCGCGGAAGCGCCGGGCGGCCTCGATCGCGGCGCCGAGGTTGAGGCCCTTGTCCTTGGCCTGCTTGATCAGCATCACGGTCTCGAGCGCGTCGATGTCGTAGATGCGCTGCTTGTTTCCCTTGGTCGGGATCTGTGCCTTGTTCGTCCAGTAGTCCAGCTGCATCTTCGAGATGCCGGCGATCTGGCACACCTGACCGAGGTAGAGCTCGATCTTGTCCAGGTGCTCTGCCAGGTCGATCGGCTCCAGGAAGTCTGCTGCCTTGTCGTACGCCATCGTTCGCGCCTCCTGCGGGCCGGTGGACCCCTGTTGAAACTTATAGCGACCTGCTTCCAGGAATGGAAGAGGTGCGCGCGAACTTACTCGTTCTTATCGGTTTCTGCAGGAGGAGCCGGCTCGGCCTCCAGCGAAGGCTCATCGCCCTCCGGGGCGGGCTCCTCCGACTCGGCGACGAGAGCGATGCTCGAGACCTGCTCGTCGCCGCGCAGCCGCATCACGATCACGCCCTGCGTCGCCCGGCCGAGCCGCTTGATCTCGTCGACCGGCATTCGTATCACCGTGCCGCCCGTCGACATCAGCATCACCTGGTAGCCGTCCCGCACCGCGTGCGCACCGGCGAGCTGCCCGCGCGCCTCCGTCAACTGAACGGTCTTCACGCCGAGCCCGCCGCGCCCCTTGACCGGGTAGTCGGACATCCGGGTGCGCTTGCCGTAGCCCTGGTCGGTGACCACGAGCATGTCGAGCTCGTCGTCCGAGATCCCGGCCGCGATCACCTCGTCGCCCTTCCGCAGGCCCATGCCCTTCACGCCCGAGGTCGCGCGGCCCATCGGGCGCACCTGATCCTCGTGGAAACGGATCGCCTGCCCCTTGCGGGAGACGAGGATGATGTCGTCGCTGCCGCCGGAGTGGAGCACGTCGACGAGCGCGTCCTCGTCACGGAGCTTGATCGCGATGATCCCGTCAGCGCGCAGCGGGGTGTTGTACTCCTCGAAGCGGGTCTTCTTGACCATCCCGTTCCGCGTCGCGAGCACGAGGTACTCGGCCTCCTTGAAGTCGCGCGTGGCGATCACCGCCCGCACCTGCTCGCCCTGGGCGAAGGGGAGCAGGTTCACGATCGCGCGGCCCTTCGACTGGCGCGTCCCGAGCGGGAGCTCGTGCACCTTCAGCCGGTAGACCTTGCCGACCGTGGTGAAGAAGAGCAGGTAGTCGTGCGTCGAGGCGACGAACAGGTGCTCGATGTAGTCCTCGTCCTTCAGGTCCATGCCCATCACGCCGATGCCGCCGCGCCGCTGCTCGCGGTAGGTCGTGACCGGTAGCCGCTTCACGTAGCCCGAGCGCGTGATCGCGATCACCATGTCCTCCTCCGCGATCAGGTCCTCGAGCTCGAGCTCGCCCTCGGCGGCCACGATCTCGGTGCGGCGGTCGTCGCCCTTGCCGTAGACCTGCTTGATCTCGAGCAGCTCCTCGCGGATCAGGCCGTCGATCTTGGCCTCGTCGCCGAGGATCGTCCGCAGCTCGCCGATGCGCTCCATCAGGTCGGCGTACTCGTCCTCGATGCGCTTGCGCTCAAGCCCCGTCAGGCGCTGGAGGCGCAGGTCGAGGATCGCCTGGGCCTGGATCTCCGAGAGTTCGAAGGTCTCCATCAGGCCGGTTCGCGCGGCGTCGGGGTCGGCGGAGGCGCGGATCAGCGCGATCACCGCGTCGAGGTTGTCGAGCGCGATCAGGTAGCCCTGGAGGACGTGCGCGCGGGCCTCGGCCTTGCGCAGCTCGAACTTCGACCGGCGGGTGACGACCTCGCGCTGGAAGTCGAGATAGTGGTGCAGCAGGTCGCGCAGCGGAAGCGTCCGCGGGACGCCGTCGACGAGCGCGACGGCGTTGTAGCCGAAGGTCGTCTGCAGCGGCGTGTGCTTGAAGATCTTGTTCTGGACGACCTGCGGGACGGCGTCTCGCTTGAGCTCGATCTGGATGCGCATCCCGGAC
>DASSQK010000031.1:0-2847 GCA_035702555.1 Gaiellaceae bacterium
GGCCAGGCGGATGCCGTCGGGCAGTCGGCCGGCGGGCCGGTGATCGGCGCGATCGGGAACGTCTGGGGAATCCGGGCCGCCCTCCTCGCGGGCGCGACCGCACTCGCACCGGCGGCGGTGCTCCTCGCCCGCGCGATCCGCAGTCGCGGGGGAGAGCCCGCGCTCGAGGAGTTGCCGCAGCCGACGAGCTAGCGTTGCCACATGCCCGCGCGAGCCCGCCGTACGTGCCTCACCGTCCCGGCTTCGAGCGAGCGGATGCTCGCGAAGGCTCCGTCGCTCAGGGCCGATGAGGTGATCGTCGACCTCGAGGACGCGGTCGCAGCCGAGGACAAGGAGCGCGCGCGGGAGCTCGCGCTAGCCGCTCTGCGGCGCGGAGCGCTGGGCCGAACGACCGCGCTTCGCGTCAACGGGCGCTCAACACCGTGGTGGGAAGACGACCTTCGCGCCGCGGCAGAGGCGCGGCCCGACGTCGTCGTACTCCCCAAGGTCGAGTCCGCGGAGGACGTGTCCGCTGCGGGCGAGCTGCTTCCGGCCGAGACCGGCCTGGAGGCGCAGATCGAGACCGCGCGCGGGCTCCTCGAAGCGGAGAGGATCGCCGCCGCGGGCCAGGGCTTGGAGGCGCTCGTCTTCGGGCCCGCCGACCTCGCCGCTTCGCTCGGCGTGCCGGTGCTCACGATCGGCGAAGGCGCCTCAGATGCAGCGCTCGCGCACGTCGTCGCCGCGGCGCGCGCATTCGGGCTCCAGGCTGTCGACGGACCGCACGCGCGGCTCGGCGACGACCTCGGCCTCGTCCTCTCGGCGCGGCGGGCGCTCGCCCACGGCTACGACGGCAAGTGGGTGATCCACCCGGCCCAGATCGAGCCGGTCAACTTCGTCTTCACCCCTTCACCGGCCGAGGTCGAACGGGCGAAGCGGCTGCTCGAGACAACGCAAGGGGCGGGCCGCTCCGACGGCGAGCTCGTGGACGAGGCCTCGCGACGGCTCGCGGAAGCTCTGCTCGGGCGCTTGCAAGGGCCGCGGGCAGGGTAGGTCCGATTGCGGAAAGATAGGAGCACCTTCCACCCCCGACGGAAAGGACCGGAGATGACGTACACGAAGGAGAAGGTCGCGGGCGCAGCCTCCAGCGCCAGGCCTTATGTCGAGCGCGCGATTCGCGACAAGGAGCTGCGTGACAACGTCCGCAACGCCTACAGCTCTGCGCGCGCCGTCTACGACGAGCTCGCGTCGAAGCGAAAGGTCTCGGACGCCGCCACCCGGCTCGCCGGCGACAAGGATCTGCAGGATCAGCTGCGCAACGCGATCGACGAGCTCAGGAGCGCGGCCGGCCGCGTAGGCGCCGTGAAGCGGCAGTCGCCGGAGCCGATGCAGGCCGCGCGGAACGGGCTGATCCTGTTGGCCGGGATCGCGCTGGGGCTGCTCCTCAACCCGATCACCGGGCCGGCGGTGCGGCGGCTCCTCGCCCGCAAGCTGTTCGGGAGCGGCAACGGGTTCATGTACCAGGGGAACGGCACAAAGAGCTAGAGCGAGGCGCTAGCCGCTGCGACCGAGGTGCTCGCGCGCGAAGGCGCGGAAGCGGTCGCGCGCGGCATCGTCCGGCGCAAGCGGCTCGTCGTCGGCGTACTCCGGGTCGGCGGCGATCTCCTCCGCGACCGCGCGCACCTCCCGCTCGATGGCGGCGCGGTGTGCGGGGTCGCGGAGCAGCGCGTCGACCCAGCTCTCCGACCCGTCCCAGTCGGGGACGTCGTGGTCGAACAGGAGCTGGCCGAGCAGGATCCCGGTGCGGATGTAGGCGAAGGTCCTGAAGGCGAGGATGCGATGCGGCGTCTCGATGAGCGCCGCGAGGGTCGGATCGTCGCGCACGACGCGATCGACGATGCTGCCGATCGGCTCGTCGACCAGGGGAATCCAGAGCTCGTCGAGTTCGGGCACGGTCGGATTATGGCCGCTGCGGCGATTTTCTCGCCTGCTGGGCGATCTGGCCGGCCGTGAGGAGCAACAGAACCGCGAAGATCCGCTCGAGATCCGCCGAGGGCAGGGCCAGCGCCAGTGCGGCCCCGCCGACCGCTGCCGCGGCCGACGCGACTCCGATCGTCGCCGCGGCCCGCCAGCGGACGTTTCCGTACTCGTGGTGGCGCCAGACCCCGACGAGCACCGCCGGCACGATCGCGAGGAGGGACGTCGCCCCGGCGTGCACCTGGGTCAAGCCGACCGCCACGAGGGTCGGCACGAAGAGGATGCCGCCGCCGACGCCGAACATCCCTCCGAGGACACCGGCAACGACCCCGAGCACCGCCGCGGCGACGTAGGTCATGCGGCAACGAGCATGTAGACGGCGATCCCGGCGAGCAGCGCCGCGAAGAGATACGAGAGCGTCCGCACCGGCACGCGCTGCTGAAGAGCCGTACCGAGCACGACTCCTCCCGCTGCCGGGATCCCGACGAGGGCCGCATAGACGGGCTCGACGTCGCCGTGCACGGCGTAGATCGCGGCACCGGCAGCCGCGGTGATCGCGATCGCACCGAGCGACGTGGCCGTCGCCGCCCTGATCTCGAAGCCCGCGAAGAGCAGCAACGGGACGACGACGATCCCACCGCCGACGCCGAGAAGCGCGCTGAGGAAGCCGGCAGCGAGCCCGATCAGGACGAGACGCGCCACCGGCCTATGCTACGAGTCGTGGCCGGCAGGGCCGAGGCACTCGTCGAGCAGCTCGCGGCCGAGCCCGCCGTAACCGGGCTCTTCCTCGACTTCGACGGCGTTCTCGCGCCGATCGTCGACCGGCCGGAGGACGCCGCCCCGCCGCCGGAGACGCGCGCGGAGCTCGAGCGGCTGGTGGGGCGCTACGGGCTC
>DASSQK010000032.1:0-6775 GCA_035702555.1 Gaiellaceae bacterium
GAACACGTACCGCTTGCGGCAGTAGCTGCACCCCTCGAGGTGCGCCTCCGCCTCCGCGCGCTCCGCGTCGGTCAGCTGCTTGTCGAGGTACGGCTGGAGCATCTCCTCGCACCTCTCGCACGGGTCGACCGCCGCTCCGCCCGCGAAGCTCACGCGCTCGTCACCGCCTCGTCGGCGAGCTCGCGCTTGAGGATGCGCCGCCCGCGATGGAGGCGCGACATGACCGTCCCGATCGGGATCTCCAGGATCTGCGCAGCGTCCGCGTAGCTGAAGTCGCCGATGTCGACGAGCACGATCACGTCGCGGAAGTCGTGCGGAACCGCCGAGAGCGCCGCGACCACGTCGTCCTGCGAGAGCCGCTCGTCAACGCGGTCCTGGTCGTTGTTCGGCTCGCGCCCCGTCTCCTCGAGCCGGTTGTAGAGGTAGTAGTCGCCCTCCTCGAGCGGCTGGAAGTCGGGCGAGCGCTGCTGCCGGCGGCCGCGGTCGATGTTGAGGTTCGTCAGGATCCGTAGCAGCCACGCGCGCAGGTTCGTCCCGGGCTGGAACGACTGCCACGACCGAAAGGCGCGCGCATACGTCTCCTGCATCAAATCCTCCGCTTCCTCCCGGGTGGACACGAGCCGCCGCGCCACGCGGTAGACCTGGTCGGCGAGCTCGAGCGCGTCCTCCTCGAAGTGAACCCGGTCCCGAGCCGCTTCCGCGAGCCTGCGGGGGTCCGCTTCCGGCGTGGTCTCGCTCATCGAGCCACCCTAGCAATCGTCCGTTCCGATACCCGAAACGCTCGGCGCACGAGCCGCATTCCCGTTTCCACCGCGCGGGGAGCGGGTACGGGCGCAGCATGAACGGTTACGAGGTAATCGGAAGCGACGACGGCAAGGTCGGCGAAGTCGTCGCGGTGGAAGGCGACCTGCTGATCGTCGAGGGGGGCCTGCTGCGGAAGACGCGGCACGCGATCCCGACGACGTTCGCCCACGCGAACGACGACGAACGGGTGGTGCGCCTGTCGCTGGCGAAGGAGCTCGTCGAGAGCTCGCCGAAGGTCGACGGGGACGTCGACCGGCACGCGGTCGCAGAGCACTACGGCCTGGCCGAGGGGTACGAGGCGCCCGCGACCGAGGGCTACGGCGAGCTGACGCCGGACGATCCGGCGTGGAGTGCGGAGCAGGAAGAGCGCCGAACGGGCGTCGAGCCGGCTCCGGAGCAGCGCGCGCGCATCCGCGAGGGCGAGAGCGACGCGGGACTCCGCGGCCGCCCGATCATCCCGCCGGACTCGCACGACCCGCTCTAGGCGCTCGCGGCTAGACGATCTCGAGCTCGCGGAACCCGGCACGGGCCAGCGCGGCGAGAATCTCGTCGCGGTCGGTGCGCTCGTCGTCCCACTGGAGCTGCACCTGGCCCATCAGGTTCGCGTTGGCGTACTCGAGCCCGTCGTGGCCGCGCAGCGCGCCGGCGAGCCGGCCGACGCAGCGCTCGCAGCGG
Source organism: Gaiellaceae bacterium (assembly GCA_035702555.1). Classification (GTDB taxonomy): domain Bacteria; phylum Actinomycetota; class Thermoleophilia; order Gaiellales; family Gaiellaceae; genus AC-32. Next base: position 1,480 of record DASSQK010000032.1, read on the forward strand.
ATGCCGCTGACCTGGATCGTCTCGGAGCGAGTCGCCATCTAGCGCGATCGTACCGTCCGCTCGACGGCATCCGCCGCCACCGCCTCGAGCCCCCGGTCGCGGCCGACCTCGAGCTGACGGTCGCCCTCGCAGGTGGCGGGATCGATCGCCCCGAGGAGGTCAGCGGTGCCGAGCTCGCGCGCCGCTGGCTCGACGAGCGCGACCAGCTCCTCGACGAGCTCGCGCACCGGAACGAGGCGCGAGCCGTCGGGGTGAATCAGCTCCGCGCGGGGGCCGAACCGGAGCGCCGCCCAGCGGTTCTGCGCGTAGTCGCCGCGGTTCGCGGGCGTCGGCGGCTCGCCGTCCAGGACTGTCACGCAGAGCGCCTGCAGCAGCGCCGTCAGCGCGGCGGTGAGCTCGACGGAGGTCGGCTGGTCCGGCGCCCGCACCTCGAGCGTGCCGAACTTCGGGTGCGGCCGGATGTCCCACCAGAAGCGGGTGTAGCCGTCGGCGAGGCCGATCTCGACGAAGCGCTCGACGAAGGCCTCCCACTCGCCGTAGCTCCCGAAGACCGGCGGCGCGGACGCCCGCGGCAGCTGTGCCAGGAGCTCGGCGCGCACCGACATCAGGCCGCTCTCCTCGCCGGCGAGGTACGGCGAGTTCGCGGAGAGCGCGAGCACGAGCGGCAGCCAGGGCAGAACGCCCTCGAGCGCGTGCATGCACGCCTCGGGCCCTGGCATCGCGACGTGGACGTGGAGGCCGCAGACCGCCTGGCGGCGCGCGGAGATGCCGGCGTACTCGACGAACTCGCGGTAACGCGGGTCGGGCGCGATGTCCTGGGCCTGCGGGAGGCTGAACGGGTGCGTGCCGGCCGCGGCGAGCACAAGGCCGGCGGCGCGCGCGCCCTCGTCCGCGGCGCGCCGGAGCGCGACGAGCGCGTCGAGCGCTTCCTGCGCGGACGCGCAGACGCCGGTCGCGAGCTCGACCATCGACGCGAGCAGCTCCATCTTCAGGACGCCGGGGAGCTCGCGCCCCTCGACCGCCTCGAGCAGGGTCTCCACCCCCGGGGCGAGCGCGAGGGTGTCGCCGTCGAGGATCATCATCTCCTCCTCGACGCCGAGCGACCAGGACGAGCTGCTGTCGAACGCCTGCTCGATCACAAGCGCGGAACGCTACTGCGTGGAGCCGCGGCGGCGCGCTAGGGCGCCGAGGCGTCGCGGAAGAACCGCACGAGCTCGACGAGCAGCACGCCGCTGCCGATCGCGATTCCGATGTAGAGGAGGATCTCCGCCAGGCCGATTCCCCGGCCGTCGTCCCTCTCCAGCAGCCGCGGCGGCTTGAAGACCGGGCCGAGCGTCAGGGGGCGCGGCAGACTTGTCGAGCGCGCGTGCGGTGAGGGGGCGGCCGTCCCGCTCACGGCGAGCGGCGCGGCGAGGCCCGCGAGCACCGACGCGCCGGAGGAGGGCGTGATCGAGCCGGAGCAGCCGGCGGTGACCGGCGCCGTCCGCTCGGCGCGCGTCAACCTCCGACCGTCTGGGACGATCTCGACCGCCACGGTGCCGACGGGCGTGTGCCTCCCCGCCCGCACGACGACCACCGTGATCGTGTACCTCCCGGGCGGAAGGGCTCGGCCGCGGTAGCGGCCCTGGAACCGCACGCGGTTGATTCCTGCGTGCCCGCGGAGGTGCTTGCGGCCGACGACGGCGCAGGCAGGGCCGCTCTGCCGGACGACGAGCTCGACCTGTCCCGGCGCACGCAGGCGGAAGCGGATCACCGTCCCTCTTTGCGCCGCCGGCCCGCCCGTCGGGAAGCGCGTCCGCGTGGCACGCACGGTGGTCGCCCGCCGTTGCCGGCCTGCAGACGAGGCCGACGCCGGGGCGCCGCCGGGTGAGGAAGGTGCGCCGGGCGTGGCCGGCGCGGAGCTGGAAGCCGGCGAACGTGCGGGCTGCGTAACCGCAGGCAACGGCGGCGCGGCGGGCGCGGGCGGTAGTGGCGGGGGCGGCGGCAGGGCCGGGGGCGGCGGAGCCGGCGGGATCGGGGGCGGCGGCGGAAGCGGCGGCGGTGGCGGAAGCGGCGGAGGAGGCGCCGTCGGGAGCGTGACGGTCGGCAACGTCACCGTGGGCAGGCTCGGCAGCAGGTCGCCGCGCGCCGGGCCGGTGGCGAGCACCGCCGACGCGAACCCGGCTGCAGCAGCCAGTGCGAGCAGGATCGAGCGCCGCATCGTCTCCGTCGAGGAAACGCAGTAGCGGCGCCGGTGGTTACGCCTCGCCGCGCCGTCTCGTCGTGCTGCCCGACCGCGCTTCTGTAACGGAAGCTGCCACGAGCGCGACCATCCCCCGTGGACACGATCTCGTTCACGAGCCTCGCGGTGGTCGCAGCGGCAGCGTTCGCCGCGCCGCTCCTCGCAGGCCTCGTCCCGAGAATCGCCCTGCCGAGCGTCGTCGTCGAGATCGTGCTCGGGATCCTGATCGGACCGTCCGTGCTCGGCTGGGCCAATGCGGACGAGCCGGTCCGAGTGCTTGCGCTGCTCGGCCTGTCCTTCCTGCTCCTGATCTCGGGCCTCGAGATCGACTTCGATCGCCTGCGTGGCCGGCTGCTCGCGGTGACCGCGCTCGCCTTCGGCGTCTCCCTCGCGCTCGGGCTCGTGGCAGGGCTCGCGTTGAGCGGCGCCGGCCTCGTCGGCTCGCCGCTCCTGATCGCCGTGATGTTCTCGGCGACGAGCCTCGGGATCGTGATCGCCGTGCTGAAGGATGCCGGTCAGGTCGAGACGCCGTTCGGCCAGCTCGTGATCGCCGGCTCGTCGCTGGGCGAAGTCGGTTCCATCGTCCTGCTGACGCTGTTCTTCTCGGGCGAGAGCGGCAGCGTCGGAGCCAAGCTCGTGCTGCTCGGCCTCTTCGGGGCGTTCTGTGCGGCCGTTGCGTTCGCAGTCGCAGGCGCGGGCCGCTCGATGCGCGTCATGCGGGCGCTCGTGCGGCTGCAGGACACCACCGCGCAGATCCGCGTTCGCGGCGCGTTCGTCCTGCTGACGGTCTTCGTGGTGCTCGCTTCCCGCCTCGGTCTCGAGGCGATCCTCGGCGCCTTCCTCGCCGGAGCGATCCTCAAGCTCGTGGATCGTGACAAGGCGATGACGCATCCACGGTTCCGCGCGAAACTGGAGGCCGCGGGGTTCGGCATCTTCGTGCCGGTCTTCTTCGTCGCCAGCGGGGTTCGCTACGACGCGGGAGCGCTGTTCGCGAGCGGCTCGACGCTCGCGCGCGTCCCGCTCTTCCTCGCGGTGCTGCTCGCCGTGCGCGGGCTGCCGGCGCTCCTCTACCGCGGGATGGCCGGCCGGCGGGAAGTCGCCGCGGCAGGGCTGCTGCAGGCGACGTCGATCGGCTTCCTCGTCGTTGCGACGCAGATCGGCCAGGAGATGGCGTTGATCTCCGCGGCGAACGCCGCTGCAGTCGTCGCGGCCGGGCTGCTCTCGGTGCTGCTCTTCCCGATCGGGGCGCTCGCGCTACTGCGCTTCCGCGGAGCGCCAGCCCCGGAACGCCTCGAGCAGGTCGCGCTCGGCGTCGGGCGCTAGCGCCTCGGCCGGGATGCTGCCGGTCAGGCGGATCGTCTGCTGCATCTGCTCCAGGTAGACGTTGCAGCCGTCACAGAGGCCGACGTGCGCCTCGAAGCGCGCCCGCTCCCCCTCCGAGAGCCCGCCCTCGAGGTATTCCGTGACGAGCTCGACGAGCTCCTGGCAACTCAGCTGTTCGAATTCGGCGCTCACGCCTGCTCCAGGTACGACTCCAGTGCCGCCCGGACCTTCGACCGGGCGCGATGCAGCAATACGCGCTGATTTGTCTCGCTCAGATCCAGGGCGTTACGGACCTCCTCGCTCGACCAGCCCTCGATGTCGCGGAGCGAGATCACCGCTCGCTGGGTCGCCGGCAGCGCCTCGATCGCCTCGGCGAGCCGTTCGCGCGTCTCGGCGGCGACGAGCGCGTCCTCCGGCCACGGCGTCGGCTTCGCGGCCCAGTGGCCCGGCCAGCGCGGGTGCTCCGAGTCGAGGAAGCGGTCCGCGTCGACGGCCGCCTCGGGGACGCGCGCCGGGTCCTGCAGGGCCGAGAACGGCAGCGTCCGGCCGTCCCGCACCGCTTTCGTCTTCGCGATGTTGGTGAGGATCCGGAAGATCCACGTGCGCAGCGACGACCGGCCCTCGAACCGGTCGAGGCCGTTGAGGACGCCGAGCCATGTCTCCTGCGCCACCTCCTCTGCGGCCGCCTGGCTCGAGACGAACATCCGCGCCACGCGGACGAGCGAGGGCTGGTACTCGCGCACGAGCGCCGTGAACGCACCCTCGTCCCCTGACCGCAGCGCCTCGAGCAGCTGCGCCTCGGCTGCGGCGGCCTGCGCCATCGCGCCGACTGTAACGGAGCGCCTGCCGCCGGGACAATCGGCGGTCGCTACCGCTCGACGAGGATCGCGCGCGCCGGCGCCCCGTCCGCGCCGACGATGTGGATCGGGAGGCAGACGAGCTCGTAGCGGCCGGGCTCGACCCCGCGCAGGTCGAGGCCTTCGACGGGCACGACGCCGGCCCCGAGCAGCGCGCGGTGCGCGGCCTCGTCGCCGACGGAGAGGTAGTCGACACCCACGAGCCGGACGCCTCGCTCGACGAGCAGCGTCGCGGCGGCGCCGTCGAGCATGGCGAAGTCCTCGCTGAACTCGTCGCGGGACCACAGCTCCGAGTTCGGCGTCTTGAAGAGGACGCGCTCCGCACCCTCGGGCGCGGCCGCGGCGGAGGACGCCGACAGGTCGGGCACCTCGACGACGTGGCACGGGCCGACGAGCGCGTCGAGCGGGATCTCGTCCACCCCGGTGCCGTCGTCGATGAAATGGACCGGCGCGTCGACGTGGGTCCCCGAGTGGAGCCCGAAGTCCAGCCGCGTGAGGTTGACGGCGTCGCCGTCGGCGATCGAGGCGGCCCGCTCGAGCCGGACGACGGGGTCGCCGGGGTAGGTGACCATCCCTTCCCTCAGCGGCACGCTGATGTCGATGATCCGCATCGGTCGCAGTGTGTCGCAGCGACGGCCCTCACGCGTAACACAAGGGGCGGCGAGCGAGACAGAGAGCCCCAGGTGAGCGAAAGGAGCGGGCGATGAGCGAACGGTTCGACCTGATCGTGATCGGAGGGGGCTCGGCGGCGCGCGACGCGGCCGGCACGGCGGCGCGCGAGCACGGAGCGCGCGTGGCGCTCGTCGAGCGCGAGCGCTGGGGCGGCAGCTGCCCGAACGTCGCGTGCACGCCCACGAAGGCGTACCTCGTCGCGGCCGAGCTCGCCCACGACGTG
>DASSQK010000033.1:0-2233 GCA_035702555.1 Gaiellaceae bacterium
CACACGCGGATCGTCCGCCAGCGCGGTGAGGTTCACCGCGACGAGCTCGCGCGCGCCTCGCGCGACGGCCGCGGCGAGCGCCGCCGACGCCGCGACATCGGCTTGAACGCGCGGCTCGACTCGATCGCCGGCCGCCGCACACAGCGCCGCCAGATCGGCGGCGAGGCGCACCAGCGCGAGCGGAGGCTCGGCCGCGGCGGCCGTCACCTGCCCGAGCGACCAGTCCCGCTGCTCCGGCCTCGAGCTCTCGTCCGCGGCGGCGGCCCTTGCCTCGAGCGCCCGGCGGTACGCCTCCGCGTCGTCGTCGACGAGCTTCGCCGCCCGCTCGCGCAGCGATTCGGCCTGCGCAGCCACTCCCGCAGCGTCAGGCCAGCTGTCCGGCGAGAGCCGCGCGGCCATCTGGACGACGGCCGCGGCCGTTGCCAGCGTCACCGCGAGAGCCGAGCCGGCGCCCGGAACCTCGTACGGCGCAGCCAGCTCCTCGAGGAGCGCGGGGAGGGAGAGGCCGGTGAGCACCGCGGCAGTGTCTCAATCCGGCCACGTCCCGCGCGTATCAGTCCGTCCTGAGGAGCTGGCGCAGCCTGGAGACAACGAACGGCGAGGGCTCGTAACCGGCGGCGGCAACCGCACGCTCGAGATCGGCTTGGAGCTGAAGCCGGAACGCGGCGTCCTGTTCGGCTCGCGCGACGAGCTCGTCGAGCATCGCCCGCGCGGCCGGCAGCTCCTGCGCAGCGCGTATCCACCCCTCGGGTGCGGGTGGCAGGAGGCGTAGCAGCCGACCGATCCGTTCCTCGTCGTAACCGTTCATCTCACTACTCATGACGGACGAGACCCCCGATTCCTTCCATCGAGTTCGGAACGGACCTTTTCGAGGCAGCGAGAGATCCGGCTGGCGATCGTCCCGGCCGGGATGTCGAGCGTGTCGCCGATCGTGTGGTAGCTCTCGTCGCGGCAGAAAAAGCGATCGAGGATCTCGCGGCATGGGTCGCCCACCTTGTCGAGCGCAGCACGAACGGCCATCGCTTCGTCGAGCTGGGCGAGCACGTCGTCGACCTCCTGCTCGTCCGGCTCCGCGTCGGAGGGCGTGTCGCGGGCGAGGAGCCGCAGCTTGTCGATGCAGAGGCGGCGGGTGAGCTGCGCGAGCCACGGGCGCACCGCGTCGTCGCTTCGCAGCTCCGAGAGCCTCTCGAACGCGCGGGCGAAGACCTCCTGGAAGACGTCCTCCGCGTCGTGCTGGGCGAGACGGAACCCGCGCCCGCAGATCGCGTATACGTAACGCGAGAACCGCTCGACGAACTCGTTCCAGGCAGCGGCGTCGCCCTCCCGGCAGCGGGAGACGAGCTGCGCATCGCTTTGCTCTACCGCCATAGGAAGACGATACGACTTTGCGGCCGGAGTTCTAGGGGAGGATCTTCGCGAGTGCCCAGACGAGCAACTCCGCGTGCTCGTCCGCGAAGACGAGCGGCGGGCGGATCTTGAGCACGTCTTCGTGCTTGCCGGTGAGCCCCACGAGGATCCCTTGCTCCCGCAGCTCGTCGGCGACGTGTGCGGCCAGGTCGCCGCTCGAGAGCTGGACGCCGGCGAGGAGACCCGTGCCGCGCAGCTCGACGATGTCCCGCTTGCCGAGACCGGCGATCGCCGTGCGCATGCGCTCGCCGACGCCGGCGGCCCGCTCGGGGAGCCGCTCGTCCTCGAGGACGTCGAGCACGGCAAGGGCGGCACTTGCGGCGACGGGGTTGCCGCCGAAGGTGGAGAACGTCCGGCCGGCGTACGGGAAGCGCTCGGCGAGCTCCCGTCTCGTCACGACAGCAGCGACGGGGTACCCGTTTCCCATCGGTTTGCCGAGCGTCACCACGTCCGGAGCGATCCCGTGCGGGGTGAAAGACCAGAGCGCTGCGCCGAGCCGTCCGTGACCGGCCTGCACCTCGTCCGCGACGTACAGCCCGCCGGCCGCGTGCGTCCGCTCGACTAGGAGCCGGAGCTCGGAGGTCTCCGGGGTGTAGATCCCGTCGCTCATGAGCGAGCCGTCCAGGAACGTCGCCGCGAGCCCGTCCCCGAGCTCGGTGAGCGCTGCGTCCAGGCCGCTCCCGAGCTCGGCTCCGCTGCCGGGGGCCGGGATGCGTCCGACCTGCGCCGGACGGCTCCCGCGCGGCCAGTCCTCCGGCGAGAGCGCGGTCGAAGCCGTGGTGACCCCGTGATACGCGTGCTCCGTCACGAGCGCGCCGCCGTGCCC
>DASSQK010000034.1:0-4124 GCA_035702555.1 Gaiellaceae bacterium
CGGTCGTTCTTCGGCACGAACGACATGACGTTCTTTCTCACGAGCAGCCGGTTCCCCGGCGAGCAGCGCTTCTACAGCCACTTCTCGGACGTGACCGACGAGGTGGTCGAGGCGCGGGTCTGGGCCGGGATCCACTTCAGGCACGCCGACGTCGAGGCGGCGAACCTCGGTCGCGCGGTGTCGGACTACGTCGACACGCAGCAGTTCGCGTTCGTCCACTAAAGGTCTGCATTGGCTTGGCCATGGGGGGTTCCCTCCATGGCCAAGCCGGCGATTACCGGGCGATTACGCGAGGTGACCTGTCGGTGAGCGGAGGATGACTGCCGCGGCGTCCTGTGGGTAACCGGGTCGGTGAGGTGCCTCCCGGTGACATGGAGGGAGATATGAACGTTCGACACATCCTTTCGCTCGCGGCTCTCGCGCTGACTTTGAGTCTCGTTCTCGCGGGTCAGGCGACGGCGAAGCCAGGCCCCCTAACGAGCGAGCAGATCGTCAGTCAGTCCTCGTCGTCGACGCCCGATCTCGTCCAGCGATGGCTTCAGCAGCAGCCGGCCTCGACGTACTACACGCCTGCCGCGTTGAAGGCGGCCGGGCTGCGCATGCAGGCGATGGCGCGGACGTACGGGCGGCCTTCGACGTACAGCGCCACGAGCTCCGACAGCTTCGACGTGCGCGACGCGCTCGTCGGAGCAGCAGGTGGCATGGGCATCGCGCTCTGCGCGGGCGCGCTCGTCTTCGCCGTGTCGCGCAGCCGCCGGCCGCAGGTCGCGGTCTAGAGCACGCGGCGGGTGGGGGGAACGGGGCGGCCGGCAAGTCGGCCGCCCCGTTCGGTTCTCCGGTTTGGCTCGTCTGGCCGAGGGGATGACCTTCCCGTGGCCAAGCTCAGCGCAGATTTCCTGCTCGAGCGGCTCGTCGAGAACGGCGTCCGGCGAATCTACGGCTATCCCGGCGACGGGATCAACGCCATCATCGGCGCGCTCGAGCGGCACCAGGAGCTCAAGTTCGTCCAGGTGCGGCACGAGGAGCAGGCGGCGTTCATGGCGTGCGCGCACGCGAAGTGGACCGGCGAGGTCGGCGTCTGCCTCGCCACCTCAGGGCCCGGCGCGATCCATCTCCTGAACGGCCTCTACGACGCGAAGCTCGACCACCAGCCCGTGCTCGCGATCGTCGGTCAGCAGGCGCGGATGGGCCTCGGCGGCAGCTACCAGCAGGAGGTCGACCTCGTCACGCTCTTCAAGGACGTTGCGCACGAGTACGTGCAGATGGCGTACGAGCCGACGCAGATCCGCCACCTGGTCGACCGCGCGCACCGCATCGCGCTCGACCAGCGCACGGTGACGGCGCTCATCATCCCCAACGACCTCGCCGAGGAGCCGGCGCAGGAGCAGCCGCCGCGCGAGCACGGCGCCGTCGTCTCCGCTCCCGGCTACACGCCGGCGCGCATCGTCCCGCCGAGGGCGCAGCTCGAGCAGGCGGCCGAGATCCTGAACGCCGGCGGGAAGGTCGCGATGCTCGTCGGGCAGGGCGCGCGCGGGGCGAGCGACGAGGTCGTCGAGGTTGCGGAACTGCTCGGCGCCGGCGTCGCGAAGGCGTTGCTCGGCAAAGCCGTCGTCTCCGACCACCTGCCGTTCGTCACCGGCTCGATCGGGCTGCTGGGGACGAAGCCGAGCTGGACGCTGATGAACGAGTGCGACACGCTCTTGATGGTCGGCTCCTCGTTCCCGTACTCCGAGTGGCTGCCGAAGCCGGGAGACGCACGCGGGGTGCAGATCGACATCGACGGTCGGATGCTCGCGATCCGCTATCCGATGGAGTGCGCGCTCGTCGGCGACGCGAAGGAGACGCTGCGCGAGCTGATGCCGCTGCTCCGGCGAAAGGACGACCGCTCTTGGCGCGAGCAGATCGAGGAGGAGATCGGGGAGTGGTGGCGGCTGCTCGAGGAGCGCGCGATGCAGGAAGCGGATCCGATCAATCCGCAGCGGCTCTTCTGGGAGCTCAACCGCTACCTCCCGGAGAACGCGATCATCTCGTCCGACTCAGGCTCGGCGGCGAACTGGTTCGCGCGCGATCTGAAGCTCGGGCCGACGCACCTGGCGTCGCTCTCGGGGACGCTGGCGACGATGGGGCCGGGCGTGCCCTACGCGATCGCGGCGAAGTTCTGCCATCCCGAGCGTCCGGCCGTCGCGCTCGTCGGCGACGGGGCGATGCAGATGAACGGGATGGCCGAGCTGATCACGGCGCAGAAGTACTACAAGGAATGGGCCGATCCGAGGCTGGTCGTGCTGGTGCTGAACAACCGCGACCTCAACCAGGTGACGTGGGAGCAGCGGGCGATGCAGGGGGATCCGATGAACCCGGACACACAGCGGATTCCCGACGTGCGCTACGCCGATTTCGCCGAGCTCATCGGGCTGCGTGGCGTTCGCGTCGAGCAGCCCGAGGACATCGCGGACACCTGGCGGCAGGCGTTCGAGGCAGACCGGCCGTTCGTGATCGACGCGGTCTGCGACCCGGATGTGCCGCCGCTGCCGCCGCACATCCGCACCGACCAGGCGCGCTCGCTGTTGAAGGCGTTGCGCAAGGGCGATCCGGAGGCTCGGGGTGTCGTCACTCAGTCGTTCAAAGAGAAGATCATCGAGTTCCTGCCCGGTCGATAAGGTCGAGGCGTTCGCGCGCACGATTCCGACGGATGCGCCGGAATCGGACGGGACGCTCGAGTGGGACTCGACCACGATCGTCGTCGTGCGCGTGTCCGCCGGCGACACGTCGGGCCTCGGGTACACGTACACGCACGACGCCGCCGTCCGCCTGATCGAGGACAAGCTCGCGCCCGCCGTCCGCGGAGTCGACGTGGCCGCGCGGGACCCGGCACCTGCCTGGCACGAAATGGGGCGTCAGCTGCGGAATATCGGTCGTCCCGGACTGGGCTTCATGGCCCTGTCCGCCGTCGATATCGCGTTGTGGGATCTGCGGGCTCGGCTCCTCGACCAACCGCTCGTCGACGTGCTCGGCGCCGTTCGGGACGAGGCCGCGGTGTACGGGTCCGGCGGGTTCACGTCGTATTCGCTCGAGCGTCTCGCGGAGCAGCTCGGCGGCTGGGCGGCCGAGGGCATCCCGCGCGTGAAGATGAAGGTCGGCCGCAACCCCGACGAGGATCCCGTGCGGCTGGAGACGGCGCGGCTGGCGATCGGCGAAGCCACGGAGCTCTTCGTCGATGCCAACGGCGCGTACGACCGCGACGAGGCGGTCGAATGGGCGCACCGCTACGCTGACGAGTGGGACGTGCGCTGGTTCGAGGAGCCGGTCACCTCCGCCGACTTCGCCGGGCTGCGCCTCGTGCGCGAGCAGGCGAAGCTCGACGTCGCCGCCGGCGAGTACGCATTCGTTCCGGCCGACTTCCGCAACCTGCTCGAGGCCGAGACCGTGGATTGCCTGCAGGCCGACGTCACGCGGTGCGGCGGCTACACCGGGTTCCTGAATGCGGCAGCCCTCGCAGAGCAGCACGGCCTGCAGGTCTCCGCGCACTGCGCGCCGCAGGCGAGCGCGCACGTCTGCTGCGCCGTTCCGCACTTCCGGCACATCGAGTACTTCCACGACCACATCCGCGTCGAGCACGAGCTCTTCGACGGCGTGCTCGTGCCCCAGGATGGTGCGCTTCGGCCCGATCGCTCGCGGCCCGGGCACGGGCTCGAGCTGAAGGGGTGAACGCTCTCTACGCCAGCCGGCCGAGCACGTAGCCGAAGAGCGCGTGCCGGTAGACGCCCTGCGCGAACGCGCGCGGGCGCTTCACGACCTCCGGCTCGAAGAGGCCGAGCAGCGGCCAGAGGACCGTGTGCTCCGCAACGGCGAGTCCGATCGCCAGCCGCTGCTGGTCGACGCGAGTGCGGCGCCGCACTGCGTCGAACGCGAGGCCGAAGAGCGCTCCGTTGAGCGCGTGCACGTGTAGCCCGCCGACGAGGCTGACGTCGGAGTAGTCGCAGCGGAAGAGGCGACGGTCGAGCGGCTCCTGCAGCCCCCAGACCGTCGCGGCGATCGCTCCTGCCAAGGCCGCGCGCATACCCTGTCAGCATGCCCGAAGGGGACGCGCTCCACCGCGCCGCACGGCGGCTGCAGGTGCTCGTGGG
>DASSQK010000035.1:0-5885 GCA_035702555.1 Gaiellaceae bacterium
CGCCGTGGACGACATCGAGATCGGGGTCGGGCCGATCACGCTCGAGATCCAGGAGGCCTACCTGGACACTGCGCGCGGCCGCAGCGAGCGCTGGGCCCAGTGGCTCGAGTACGCCACGCCGGCGCCCGCCACGACCGCCGAAGCTTGAGCACCGAGCTGCGGGAGATCCCGCTCGCGAGGCCGCTCCTCGACGAGCGCGAGGAGGAGCTCGTCCTCGAGGTGCTGCGCTCCGGCCGGCTTTCGCTCGGGCCCACGATCGACCGCTTCGAGGAGCTCCTGGCCGAGCGCGTGGGCGCTCCGTACGTGGCCGCCGTCTCGAGCGGCACGGCGGGACTGCACCTGCTGGCGCGGATCGCGGGCCTCGGCCCGGGCGGCGAGGCGATCACCTCGCCGATCTCGTTCGCGTCCTCGGCGAACTGCTTCATCTTCGAGGGCGCCACGCCGGTCTTCGCCGACGTCGACCCGCGGACGCTGAACCTCGACCCGGCGGCGCTCGAGGCCGCGATCACGCCGCGCACGAAGGCCGTGGTCGCGGTCGACATGTTCGGCTACCCGTGCGAGCTGGACGAGATCCGGGCGATCTGCGAGCGGCGCGGCCTGGCCTTGATCGAGGACGCGGCCGAGGCGCTCGGCGCGGAATACAAGGGCCGGCCGATCGGCTCGCACGGGCCGTCCGGCGTGTTCGGCTTCTACCCCAACAAGCAGCTCGCGACGGGCGAGGGCGGCGTCGTGTTCACGCATTCCAAGCAGGAGTGGCAGCTCGTCCGCAGCCTCCGCAACCAGGGCCGCGACTACGAGGGCGGCGCGTGGTTCCACCACGTGCGCCTCGGGTGGAACTACCGCTGGACGGACGTGCAGGCGGCGATCGGGATCGGCCAGCTGGAGAAGCTCGACCGGCTGCTCTCGCTGCGCTCGGAGGCGGCCGCGCGCTACGGGCGGCTCCTCGAGGGTGTCGAGGTCGAGCCGCTCTGCGCCGACGACGGCGACCACCGCCGCTCGTGGTTCGTCTACGTGGTCGCGCTGCCGCACGGCATCGACCGCGGCCGCGTGATGGCCGAGCTGCGCTCGCAGGGGATCGGCACCGCGGAGTACGTCCCGTGCGTGCACCTGCAGCCGTACCTGCGCGAGGCGTACGGGTTCGCGGAGGGCCTGTGCCCGGTGGCCGAGGACTTCGCCTCGCGATCGCTCGCGCTGCCGTTCTACCCGCACCTCGAGGCCGAGGACCAGGAGCGGGTGGTGGCTGCGCTCCGCGCGGCGCTCTGAAGGCGCGCCGCTGTGGACGAATCGGCGCAGTTCCGGCGCAGCCCGTGACAGACACGCGCGCCGCCGCCCGGTAGCGTCACCCCCGAGGGAGGCGGGTCGAAAGCCCCACCCTGGGTGGGGGATTGGTTCACGCGTGCGCGTGAACCAGAACCCGCGGCGGTCACGTCTCGCGGGCGGGCGATAATCCCGGCATGGCGGACGGAAACCGGATGGTCTTCCTCGGCTTCGGCAAGTACGCGCGGGCCGACAAGATCTACGCGATCGAGCCGATTCGCGACGAGCGCCGCGGGCACGGCCGGCGCACGCTCGTCTGGGTCGAGGGCGTGAGCGACCCCATCGTCGCCTCCCGCACGGAGCGGACGATCCTTGCGGACATGGGCCAGGAGCAGGCGATCGGAAAGCCGCTGCTCGACGACGCGCTCGACCTTGCGCAGCGCCTGGCCGAGCAGTCGCAGACCGGCCGCGTCGACCTGGCCGACCTCGGCCGCCGCGCGCGCCGCCTGCTGGAGGCGAGCGCCCGCCCCGACGAGCCGGACAAGCTCTTCTAGGACTTGGAACCGGCGGAGATCCGCGAGCCCGGCCTGCTGGGCCGGCTGGTCATCGACATCGGCCCGCTGCGGCGCTACCCGCCGTTCCGGCGCCTGTTCATCGGCCAGACGATCTCGACCTTCGGCAGCGAGGTCGCCGCCGTTGCTGCGCCGTTCCAGCTCTACGGCCTCACACACTCGACGCTCCAGGTCGGCCTCCTCTCGTTGTGCGAGCTCGTCCCGCTCCTGACCCTGACGATCGTCGGCGGCGCGATCGCCGACGCGATCGACCGCCGCCGCCTGCTCCTCGTCACCGAGGTTCTGCTGGCGCTCGTCGCGCTCGGGTTCGCCTTCAACGCGAGCCTCGAGCAGCCGCGTGTCTGGGCGATCTACGTGCTCGTCACGCTCGCCATGTCCGTCTTCTCGCTCGGGGTGGCCGGCATGAGCACCGTCATCCCGCGCCTCGTCCAGCCGCACGAGCTCGCCGCGGCCAACGCGATCGAGAACGTCTACGGCAGCACGACGAACGTCGCCGGGCCGGCGCTCGGCGGCGTCCTGATCGCGGTGCTCGGCCTCAAGGGCGCGTACCTCCTCGACGCCGGCACCTTCGCTGCGTCGCTCTGGTCGGTGTGGCGCCTGCCGCCGCTGCCGGCCGCGCACGACGCCGAGCGGCCGAGCCTGCAGACGATCAAGGAGGGCTTCCGCTTCGTGAAGCGCAAGCGGGTGTTGCTCGGGATGTTCCTCGTCGATTCGAACGCGATGGTCTTCGGAATGCCGCGCGCGCTCTTCCCGGCGCTCGCGCTGCACCGCTTCGACGGCGGCGCGGGCGTGCTGGGGCTGATGTACGCCGCGCCGTACGCTGGCGCGCTCGTGTCGTCGGTGCTCTCCGGCTGGATCGGCCACGTCCGCCGGCAGGGCCTGATCGTCGCGATCGCGGCTGCGCTCTGGGGGGTCGCGATCGTCGCCTTCGGCTTCGCCGAGTCGCTCTGGGTCGCGCTCCTGTTCCTCGCCGCGGCAGGGGCAGCCGACAACGTCAGCGCGATCCTGCGCGGGACCATCCTCTGGACGGTGACCCCCGACGAGCTGCGCGGCCGCGTCTCCGGAATCGAGTTCGCGCAGGTCGCGGCGAGCCCGGCGCTCGGCAACGTCGAGGCAGGCCTCGTCGCGTCGCTGACGACCTTGCGCCTCTCGATCGTCTCGGGCGGCCTGCTCTGCGTCGTCGGTACGGTCCTGATCGCTCTTGCCGTCCCCGCCTTCACCCGCTACGACGCGCGCGCCCGCGCTCCCGGCTGAGTTCTTCGCGCGCAGCGTCCACGAGGTCGCTCCCGAACTGGTCGGCCTCACGCTGCTCGTCGACGGAGTTGGAGGCAGGATCGTCGAGGTCGAGGCCTACGACCACGAGGACCCTGCGAGCCACGCCTACCGCGGCCGCACAGCGCGCAACGCCGCGATGTTCGGGCCGCCCGGCCACGCCTACGTCTACCGCTCCCATGGCATCCACTGGTGCCTGAACCTGGTTTGCGAGGAGGAGGGCGTGGCGAACGCCGTCCTCCTGCGCGCGCTCGAGCCGACGCAAGGGCTCGACATCATGCGCGCGCGGCGCGGGCTGGACGACCCGAGGCTTCTGTGCAGCGGCCCCGGCCGACTCTGCCAGGCGCTCGGGGTCACGCGGGAGCACGACAGCCTCGCGCTCGACCGGCCGCCGTTCGAGCTCCGCCCGCGCGAGCACGACGTCGAGGTCGTCTCCGGCCCGCGCATCGGGATCACCCGCGCGGCCGACCTGCCGTGGCGCTACGCGGAGTCCGGCTCCCGGTTCCTCAGCCGCGCTTTACGGCGAGCCTGACCGTCAGGCCCGTCTTCGCCGCCGTCTGCCAGCGCGGGCTCTGCCAGATGACGCGCGCCGAGCCGGGTGGGTTTTCGTCCACCTTCCACTTCAGGTGGTATCGCTCCAGCAGCGCCTGGGCGCGCGCGAGGCGCAGGCCGACGACCTTCGGGACGACGCCTTGCAGCGCCTTCGGGAGCACGAGCGTCACCTTGTCGTACGACGAGAGCGTCCCGCGAGCGGGGATCTGCCGTACGACGACGCCGAGCTTCTGCCGCGGCTGCGCGGGCTCGTAGACGTAGGTCGCGCGCAGCGGCTGCGCGGCCAGGCGCGCGTTAGCCGCGGCGAGCGTCTGCCCGACGACGTGCGGCACCTGCACCTCGTTGACCTTGCAGTTCGCCGTCCGCGCAGGTTGCTCGCCGGTGAAGTACAGGAGGAGCTTCGTGTCGTTGCAATGCCCGTTGTCGAGCTCGAGCCGCCCGTCGCGGTAGACGACGGTGCGGGGCACGGAGTAGGGGAGCGAGACGCCAGGGAAGTCCTGCGGCGGCTCGTTCATGTACCGCAGCGCCCGTTCCATGAACGTCTTCCAGATCAGCGCGGGGAACGTGCCGCCGGCGACCGCGTCGCCGTTGAACTCGGTCAGCATCGGCCGCAGCCCCGTCGGGTAGCCGACCCAGACCGCGGTCACGAGCTGCGGCGTGTAGCCGACGAACCACGCGTCGCCGTAGTTCTCGGTCGTTCCGGTCTTGCCCGCGACCTGGCGGCCGTCGGAAAGCTGCGCCCGCTTGCCCGTGCCCGACCTGACGACACCCTCGAGCAGCGACGTCTCGAGCGCGGCGGTGTTGGCGGTGAGGACGTGCCGGCGGACGGGGACGTTGTTGTCGACGACCCGGTCGGCGTCGTTGCGCACCACCGTGATGGCGCGCGGCCGGTCGCCGAACGACGCGCCGTCGATCCGCGAGCCCCCGTTGGCGAAGGCCGAGAACGCGCGCGCCATCTCGAGCGGGTTGACCGCCTCCGCGCCCAGGCCGATCGCGAAGTAGCTCTTCAGCGGGCTCGTGATCCCGAGCCGACGCGCGGTGCGGGCGATGTTGTTCGGGCCGACGAGCTTCGTCAGCTGCGCGTAGACGGTGTTGTCGGAGGCCGCGGTCGCGGTCGCGAGGTCGATCCGGCCGAGATCCTCGTTCTCGTAGTTGTGCACTGACCAGACCTTGTCGCCCAGCGGGATCTCCACCGGGCCGGACTCGAACTGGGAGTCCGGCGAGATGCCGTCCCTCAGCGCCGTCGCGAGCACGAACGGCTTGAACGACGACCCCGGCTGCCGCTCGCCCTGCACCGCGAGGTTGAACTGGCTCTTGCGGTAGCTGTTGCCGCCGATCATCGCCCGCACGGCACCGGTGCGTGGGTCGACGGCCACCAGCGCAGCCGACGGCCCCTTCGGGTCTCTCAGCCACTTCGTGATCGCCTGCCGCGCGAATCGCTGGACGTTCAGGTCGATCGTCGTGTTCACCCGCAGGCCCCCGCCGAAGACGCGGCCGGAGCCGTAGCGGTCGATCAGCTGCTGCTCGACGTAGTTGGTGAAGTACGGCGCGGGCCCTCGCTGGCCCGAGAGATGGACGTCCTGGGGGCGGGGCAGCTTCGCGTTCACGGCGTTGAGGTACTGGGCCTGGGTGAGGTCGCCCTGGTCGAGTAGCGCCTTCAGCACCGTGTCGCGCCGCTCGCGTGCGGCCGCCGGGTTGGTGACCGGGTCGTAGCGCGTCGGGTCGCTGGGGATCCCGGCGAGCAGCGCGGCCTCGGCCCAGCCCAGGTGCTTCGGGTCCGCGCCGTGATGGAAGTACGTGAGCGCCGCCTGCTGGACGCCGTAGGCGCCGTTCCCGAAGTAGATCGTGTTCAGGTAGGCGGTCAGGATCCGGTCCTTCGACCAGCGCTGCTCGAGCTGCCACGCGAGCGCCGCCTCCTTCAGCTTCCGGCCGATCGTGCGCTGGTCCTTGGTGTACGTGTTCTTGACGAACTGCTGCGTGATCGTCGAGCCGCCCTCGACCACGGCCTTGTGCCGGACGTCCTGGACGACCGCGCGCAGGATCCCGTGGATGTCGACGCCGCGGTGCTCGTAGAAGCGCTTGTCCTCGATAGCGACGATGGCGAGCTTCATCCGGTCCGAGATGTCCTTCGACGGGACGAGGATCCGGCTCTGCTTGCCGCGCAGCACCGCGAGGACGCGCTCGCCCTTCCGGTCGTAGATGTAGCCGTCGACCTCCTTGGCCTGGAGCCGC
>DASSQK010000036.1:0-4136 GCA_035702555.1 Gaiellaceae bacterium
CACGCGCTCGGGGTCGACGGACGCATCTCCGATCACGGGCAGGAACGACGCCTCGGCGAAGTCCGGGAGCGACGAGGCCGCCCCCTTCAGGCGCAGCAGCCCCTTCGGCGTCATCACGATCAGCGGGCGCGCGCTCGGGTCAAGTGCCTGTCGGCGGAGCAGGTGGAAGTACTGCGCCGCGGTCGTGCAGTTCGTGATCCGGATGTTCTCCTGCGCCGCGAGCTGGAGGAACCGCTCCAGGCGCGCGCTCGAGTGCTCGGGGCCGTTGCCCTCGTATCCGTGCGGCAGCAGGAGCGTCAGGCGCGACGTCTGGCCCCACTTCGAGAGCCCCGAGACGATGAACTGGTCGATCGCGACCTGGGCGCCGTTGACGAAGTCGCCGAACTGCGCCTCCCACGCCACGAGCGCCTCGGGCGCCGCGACGGAATAGCCGTACTCGAAGCCGAGGCAGGCCTCCTCGGAGAGCGGCGAGTTGTGGATCTCGAACGACGCCGTCGCCTCGTCGAGGTGCTGGATCGGCGCGTAGGCCTGGCCGTTCTGCGCGTCGTGCAGGACGAGGTGGCGGTGCGAGAACGTGCCGCGCTCGGTGTCCTGGCCGGTGAGCCGAACCGGGATTCCCTCCACGAGCAGGCTCGCGAACGCGAGCTCTTCCGCCTGGCCCCAGTCGACGCCGCCCTCGTCCAGCGTGGTGCGGCGGCGCTCGAGCTGCTTGCCCAGCTTCGCGTTGACGGTGAAGCCGTCGGGGACCCGCAGCAGCTCGTCGTTCAGCGCGCGGAGCCGGTCGGCCGACACGGCGGTGACGACCTCCGCTCCCGTCGAGGCCGGGATGCGGCCCTCGTGGGTCACCGAGGGGACGCTCTGGCCGAAGCTCGTCCGCAGCCGCTCGTGCGCCTCCTTCAACGTCGCGTCGACCCGCTCGGACATCGCGTCGACGTCCTCCTGCGTGACGACGCCCGCCTCGAGCAGCGCCCGCGCGTATTGCTCGCGCACGCTCGGCTGCTGCTCGATCCGGGCCGCCATCAGCGGCTGCGTGTACGCGGCCTCGTCCTGCTCGTTGTGGCCGTGGCGCCGGTAACCGACGAGGTCGATGACGATGTCGGTGCAGAAGCGGCGGCGGAACGCCATCGCGAGCCGGACGGCGGACAGCGCGGCCTCCGGGTCGTCGGCGTTGACGTGGATGATCGGGAGGTCGAAGCCCTTCGCGAGGTCGCTCGAGTAGCGCGTCGAGCGCGCGTCGGCGGGCTCGGTTGTGAAGCCGATCTGGTTGTTCGCGATCAGGTGCAGGGTGCCGCCGGTCGTGTAGCCGTTCAGGTCGGCGAGGTTCAGCGTCTCGGCCACCACGCCCTGGGCCGGGAACGCAGCGTCGCCGTGGATCTGCACCGCCATCGCGACCGACGAGTCGACGTAGCCGGTGCGGGTCGAGCGATCGGTCTGCTCCGCGCGGGTTCGGCCCTCGACGACGGGGTCGACCGCCTCGAGGTGGCTCGGGTTCGACGCGAGCGTGACGGTGATCTCGCCGGACGGCGTGCGGCGCGTGCCCTCGGCGCCGAGGTGGTACTTGACGTCGCCGGTGCCGCCCTCGGGGTCTGCGACCACGGCCTCGAGCGTGCGCTCGCCCTCGAACTCGCGCAGGATCGTCTCGTAGGGCCGCCCGAGCACGTGCGCCAGCACGTTCAGCCGCCCGCGGTGCGCCATGCCGAGGACGACCTCGTGGCCGCCCTCTTCGGCCGACAGGGTGATCGCCTCGTCGAGCAACGGGATCATCGAGTCGAGCCCCTCGACGGAGAACTGCTTCTGCCCGAGGAAGGCGCGCCGCAGGTAGCGCTCGAAGCCCTCGACCTCGGTCAGGCGCTCGAGCAGCCCGCGGCGGTCGTCGGGAGGCAGCGTGTGGTGGTAGCGGCGCGACTCGATCACGGTGCGCAGCCAGACGCGCTGCTCGTGGTCGGAGATGTGCTCGATCTCGTACGCGCTCGTGCCGCAGTAGACGTCGCGCAGCTGCGGCACCACGTCGGCCAGCGTCTCGCCCGGGACGTGGACGCCGAGGATCTCGGCCGGGATCAGGCGCTGCAGCTCCTCGGTCAGCTTCGGCTCGCGGCGTTCGGGCTCGAGCGCCGGGTCGCCGACCGGCTCGCTGCCCAGAGGGTCGAGGCGCGCGGCGAGGTGGCCGTGCGTGCGGAAGGCGGTGACAAGCGCCATCGCGGCGGCGACGGCGTGCAGAAGCGTCTCGTCGACCACAGGAGCCGGCGCGGCTTCGGGCGCGGGTGGGGCCTCGGCCGCGGGGGGAGCGGGCGGTTCCGCGACGGCGGCCGGGGCCGGCGCGGAAAGGTGGCCGTTGCCCTCCTCGCGCAGCAGCTCGACGAGGCGCGCGAGCCCGGGATGCGTCGCCACGAGGTCGCTCGCCCCACTCTCGAACAGCGTGCGCCACTCGTCCGGGACGGCCCGGGGGTTCTCGAGGTACTGCTCGAACAGGGCGCTCGCGTAGCCCGAGTTCAGTCCGTCGACGTCGTTCATGCTCATCGTCTTTGTTGTACCAACCGCGATCCCTCCCGGCGCGGCCGCTTCGTCTTTGCGAGGCCCTAGGGGGCCCTGGTGGAACCGTCCACGCTCCCGGAGCGCCGTGGTCGTTCCGAGGCAAGGACGCATGGAGCGTTCCGGCAGCCTCGCGCCTGTTTCGTCAAGGCCGCCCGTTCAGAAGATCGGATTGTCGGTGAGCACCGCTACCGCCATGCCGACGACGAAGCAGACGCCGCCGATCGCGATCGCCCAGGCCGCCAAGCGCGAGGCGCGCCCGCCGATCGCGGTCGCCAGCAGCGCCAGCAGCAGCGCGAACGGAATCACGCGTGCCGGGCGGTATGCCACGGCGATGCAGCTCGCGAAGATCGAGAGCGCGGCGAGGAAGCTCGCGATCGTCTCGGCCGTGCTGGACGACTCGTGCGGCTGCGGTTGCGCGCTCATCGCGGCACCGTGGCCCGGCCCGCCCTAGCCGGCCTCCGCTGCGGCCCCTGGCGCGGCCCGGACCTCGGCCCCCGGCGGCGGAAGCGAGACGCCCACGGCGACTCCGGCTCGGGTGGCTCCACCGCCTCGGAGCGAGCTGTCTCCGGCGGCTCGGGCTCGGCCTTGACCGCCCAGTACACGACCGCGCAGAGATACACGATCGGGATCTTCAGTACGAACATCATGAAGACGAGCTCCCAGACCTCCACCCGGGGAGTGTACGCGCCGGGGGCGCCGTTGGTCTCGGGCTGCCCTGCAGCGCGGCAGCGGGAACGAATATGGCGTGCAGACCGTGAGCGGGTCGGGAAACGTCGTCACGAACCGCCGATCGCCGACGTGGTAGTGAAGCTCGAGCGCGCGGTAGCCGAGGATGCCCTTCCGCAGCGGCCGGAAGCCGATCAGCAGCTCGGCCGTGTCCTTCCAGCTTCGCCACGGCCGGACGCGGAAGCCGTCGACGGGATGGAGCGTGGCGCCCTTGTGCGGCGGCGGGAACGCCCGCACGAGCCCGGCCACCAGCGCGGGCCGCCCAGGCCGCGTCCGCACGTGCAGGGCGAGCGGGCCGAGGATCCGCAGGCCCGGCGTCAGCCCGACGAACGCGATGCGGTCGAGGACTGCGACCTGCCGGCCGTGGTTCTCGATCGTCTCGACGCCGTACGTGCCCTCCTCGCCGACATGCATGAGAGCGGCCTCGGCCATGTTTGCACCGGGGTCTGCGAGCGGCCCGCCGCGAATCAGCGGCTCGGCGGAATCGTCGGCCGGCGCCAGCACTGACACGGCGGCGACGACCAGCCCGCCCAGGACGACCGCCGCCACGATCCAGCGGAGAGGCGACTTCCGTCCCGGGCGAGCGGGTCGCGCCTCAGCCACCCGCGAAGATCCTCGAAGAGCGCTTCGGCACGGCGTCGTTCCCGCACAGATAGTGGTGATCGCCTCCCGTACCGAACCGGTAGTCGTAGCGCGCCCACTGGGAGGACCCCGTCCAGCCGCTGAGGTCGAGGCCGCCCGAGCCGAGCCCGACCGTGACCGCGGCGCCCCAGGTCTTCAGCTTGTTGTGATTGCGGTTCCAGGTCGAGTTCGGGCCCTGGTCGATCATCCAGCGCGAATACGTCGTCAGGCACTTGTGGAGGAACTCCGACTCGTCG
>DASSQK010000037.1:0-2697 GCA_035702555.1 Gaiellaceae bacterium
CCTCCATGCGGCGCGATGCTAGTCGGAGCAGCAGCGGTCGGGCCAAAGCGGCTCGACCTCCGCCAGGATGCGCTCGCCGAGCTCGTAGCCGGGCCGCGCGAGGGCGAACGCCGCGTGCGCGTGCAGGCACTTGAGGCTGCCGGGGCGCGTCTGCCCGCCGATGCCGCCCGGCAGCTCCGGCCGTAGCCGGCGCTGCTCCTCGTGCCCGCGCTCGAGGCTCTCCCGCAGCGTTTCGTCGTCCCGCGCGAGCCTGCTCCACCGCTCGACGCCGCCCTCGGCCTCGAGGCGCGCGAGCGCCGCCGCGAGGTGGCGGCAGGTGATCCAGTAGGTAGTGGGGAACGGCTCGCCCGCCTCGTCGAGCGGCGCCTGCTCGGTTACCGCGGGCCGGCCGAACGGGCAGCGGACGGCGACGCGCCTAAACGCGCGGGCCGGCCGGCCGAGCTGGCGCTCGACGATCGTGCGGTCACTTTCCACCCTGCTTGAGCCTAGCCTTGCCGCCGTGCACCCAGGCCGAGACGCCCTTCACGATGAAGAGGCGCTCGCCGGGCCGCACCAGGCCGAGCCGCCGCGCCTGCTGCGTCAGCGCCTCGCCTGTCGTCGCCTCGGCGAGCCGGTGCTGGAGCGCGCGCCGGTCGGCCTTCAGCGCCCGCACCTCGGTCGAACGGTGCGCGAGGTCGTGCTTCGTCTGCACGTAGCTCCGGAGCGGCCGGGCATAGAGGAGGCCGACGAGCAGGATCGCGCCGACGGCGACCCAGCGCATGGGCGAGCGCGATCGTCTGCGTGAGCGTGCGGCCACGCGGCGCGTTTCGCCGCCGGTGCCCGCAGCCCTGCAATGAGGGCTTGGCGGAGCGGTGCACGCCCTCGGGCCTCGTCACTGCTTCGTCAAGCGCTCCAATTCAGACCACGTCGACCTTGATCAGATCCGTCGTGCCCGGAAGGTTCACCGCGGTGCCCGCGGTGACGACCACGCGGCCGCCCGCCTCGACCAGGCCCGACTCGCGCGCGGCGTCGAGCGACGTGCGCAGGAGCTCCTCGAAGTGCTCGGCCTCCGAGATCAGGATCGGCGTCACGCCCCACTCGAGCGCCATCTGGCGCAGGGCGTAGTCGTGATGGGTGAGCGCGATGATCGGCCGGCGAGGCCGCAGCCGCGCGACCACCGACGCCGTGCGGCCGCTGTAGGTGGGCACGAGGATCGCCTTCGCGCGCAGGGCCTCCGCGAGGTCGCAGGCCGCGTTCGACATCGCCTGGCCGACCGTCGGCTCGTCGCCGACCTCGGGCAGCTGGTGCCGGTAGCCGAGGCTCGGCTCGACCGCCCGCGCGATGCGGTCCATGTAGGCGACCGTCTCCACCGGGTGCTCTCCGACGGCGGTCTCGCCCGACAGCATCAGCGCGGAGCTGCCGTCGAGGACGGCGTTGGCGACGTCGCTCGCCTCGGCCCTCGTCGGCTCGGCCTGGTGCACCATCGACTCGAGCATCTGCGTCGCGGTGATCACCGGCTTCCCGCGCTCCAGCGCGGCGATGATGATCCGCTTCTGGAGCAGCGGCACGAGCGCCGGCCCGATCTCCACGCCGAGGTCGCCGCGCGCCACCATCACCGCGTGGGTCTCCTCGAGGATGTCGTCGAGCGCGTCCACCGCCTCGGACTTCTCGATCTTCGCGATCACGTGCGCATGCGAGCCGGCCTGCTCGAGCAGCGCGCGCAGGTCGCGGACGTCCGCGGCGGAGCGCACGAACGAGAGCGCGACGAAGTCGACCTCCAGCTCCAGAGCGAGCTCGAGGTCTTCGAGGTCCTTGCGGGTCAGGGACGGGATCGGGATCGGGACGCCCGGCAGGTTCACGCCCTTGTGCGAGGTCACGACGCCGCCCTCGACGACGGCGCAGGTCGCGCGCCCCGAGTCGACGGTCTCCACGAACAGGCGCACGAGCCCGTCGTCGATCAGCACCTCGTGCCCGGGTTGCAGCACCTCGCTGATCACCGACGGGCTGACGGGCAGCTCACCGTTCATCGTCGCCTCGGCGGCCGCGACGACGACCTTCTCGCCGCGCCGCAGCGAGACGGGCTCCTCGAGGTCGCCGATCCGCAGCTTCGGCCCCTGCAGGTCGGCGATCAACGCGATCGGCCGGCCGACGTCGCGCTCCGTCTCCCGGACGAGCCGCGCCCATTCGCGGTGCTGGTCGTGCGTGCCGTGCGAGAGATTGAGCCGCGCTCCGTCCACGCCGGCCCGAACGAGGCGGCCGAGCTTCTCCGGAGTCGCGCACGCCGGCCCGATGGTGGCGACGATCTTCGTGCGGCGCGGTTCGACTTGCGGCACGACGGCCACGATAGCTCCGCGTTACCTGCGGTAGCGGGGGAACGCGTCCCAGCCGGGATAGCTCGCGCGATCGCCGAGCTCTTCCTCGATGCGCAGCAGCTGGTTGTACTTCGCGACGCGGTCGCTCTGGGACGGCGCGCCCGTCTTGATCTGGCCGCAGTTCGTCGCGACCGCGAGGTCGGCGATCGTCGTGTCCTCCGTCTCTCCGGAGCGGTGGGACATCACGCAGGCGTAGCCGGCCTCACGCGCCATGCGCATCGTGTCCAGCGTCTCGGTCAGCGTCCCGATCTGGTTCACCTTGATCAGGATCGCGTTGCCGACGCGCTCGTCGATCCCGCGCTCCAGCCGCTCGGGGTTCGTGACGAAGATGTCGTCGCCGACGAGC
>DASSQK010000038.1:0-6433 GCA_035702555.1 Gaiellaceae bacterium
GACGATGCCGCCGCTCGCCGGGATCCACGCCTTCTCGAACTGCTCGCGGTCGTAGACGTGCCGGACGAGCGAGTCGTCGGTCGAGGCCGGGTCGTAGGCGATCACGTCCCCGTTGGCCGTGAAGCCGCCGATCACCATCAGGTGGCCGTTCGTGCTCTTGATCGCGCCCTCGAGCTTGTTCGGCTCCCACGCCACCGAGGCGACGAGCGGGATGCCCGCCCGGATGAACGGCTCCGCCTCGCGGAGGTTGTGCAGCGCGGTCACGTCGCCGACGAGCCCGCGGGAGGCCGCGTACGCCGCGTTGAAGGGCCAGTTGCCGGCGCCGTTGTAGTGGTAGTCGTAGACGGCCCGGGCGGTGTAGTCGACCCATGGGTCGACGTGGCCCAGCCCCAGCACGTCGGTCACCCAGCTGTACTCGGCCGGGGTCGGGTCGTAGTTGTGCCCGGTCGTGTGCGACCAGTAGGAGACGACCATCGAGGTCGAGGTCGGGCTGCACCACGCCTCGCCGCCGTTGTCGTACTGCGGGAAGTCGCCGTGGTGGATCTCCTGCGAGTACTTGGCCAGCTCGAGGTCGATCGGCGTCGTGCTCATCGGCGTGCTCGGGAAGGTCATCTTCTGGTTCGTCAGGTTCATCGCGACCGCGTTCAGCCGCGTGAGCGTCGGGCTCTCCGCGGCGCCGACCTTGCGGTAGAGCGTGGCGCGGAGCCGATACGCGACCGCCGGGTGGTCCTTGCGGAACCACGTGTCGATCGAGACGAAGCCGTTGGCGTCGCCCTGCCCGCCCACCGAGGTGCGGTGGAAGGCGGAGTCGCTCGACGACCAGCGGCCCAGGATGTACCACTTGGCCCAACCCTTGTCCTGGATCAGGGGCTGCACCTCGATCTGGATCCACGTGCCCGTTGGCGTGGTCGCATTCCAGGACGAGACGAGCTCGGTGAACGGGACGAGCGTGGTGACCTCGGACGTCCACGTCCCGTACACGTAGTTGCCGGACCCGTCGACCCCGTCCCCAGAGTAGTTCGCGAACGGATCTGCGTAGGCGAGCGGGCCGCCGAGCCCGCCGGGGGCGAGCGTCAGCGAGGTCCCGTCGAGCACCGTGCCGTCCAGCGACGCGCTGGACGCGTTCAGCGGGAAGTTCTTGAAGTTGATCGGGTACGGCTGCGCGGCGAGGGCCGGGGCGCTTGCGGCGAGAGCAAGCCCGGCGGCCGCGACGACTGTGAGAAGCACTCGTTTGATCATGCGTGCGATCCTAACCCGCTTGCTCGAAAGCGGTAAATCCGTGCAAATCGAACAGGCCGGACGGCCTGTGCGGAGACGGCGGAGAGGGCGTCCCAGGATCCGCTAGGAGCGCAACGTGTCGCGCTCGTACGCGCGGCGTGCGAGCGCCGCTCCTGCGACCGTCCAGGCGGCGACGACCGCCCAGCCGGTCGCCCCCCAGCCCTGGCCGCCGAGGCCGACGTGGCCCGCCTGCACGAGCCAGTACGAGGGCAGCGCCTCGCCGACGTCGTGCATGACGCCGTGGGTGACCGGGAACCACACGCCGCCGAGCAGCGCGAACAGGGCGGTCAGCCCGCCGATCGCCGGCCCGATCGAGTCCGTCGTGAGGACGTGGCCGAGCAGGATCCCGAGCGCGGCGAACGGCGCGAGGCCGACCAGGATCAGGCCCGTCATCTGCAGCCAGTCGCCGGCGGCGAGCCGGACGCCGAGGGTCGCGCCGGCCGCGTACAGGAGCGCGATCGCGAGCCCGGCCATCACGTAGGCGGTCAGCACCTTGACCCGGAAGTAGGTGCGCGTCCTGAGCGGGGTCAGGCGGAGCTGGCGGTTCCAGCCGACGGCGCGTTCAGCTGCGATGCGGGCGCCGCAGCCGATCACGGCGTTCATCGTCCCGAAGGCCGCGAGGCCGACCATGAAGTAGACGGGCGCCGAGATGCCCGTTCCGCCGATGCTCCCCTCGCCGCGGTTCGGCGCGGCGATCGCGTAGTAGAGGACGAGCGGGAAGCCCAGCGAGAGGATGTAGAGGCGGCGGTTGCGGAAGGTGCGCAGGAGCTCGTAGCGCGCGTACGCGAGCGTGTCGTTCACACGGCCACCTCCTCGACCTCGCCCGTCAGCTGGAGGAACGCCTCCTCGAGGCCGGCGCTGCGGACCTCGACGTCGTGCGCCTCCGGGTAGGCCGCGAGCAGCTCCCGCAGCGCGGCGTCCGAGTCCGAGCAGGCGAGCACGACGGTGTCGCCCCGGCGGTCGGCGTTGGTGACCCCCGCGAGCGCCGCGAGCGCCTCCACCGGGACCGACGGGAGGGTCGCGCGGATCGTCCGCGAGCCGACGATCGCCTTAATCTCGTTCGGCGGCCCGTCCGCGACGACGCGTCCCCGCGCCATCAGCAGCACGCGGTCGGCGTAGGCGTCGGCCTCCTCCAGGTAGTGCGTCGCGAAGAGGAAGGTCTTGCCGAGCTCGGCGAGCCGGCGCACGGTCTCCCAGAAGGCGCGCCTCGACTCGACGTCCATGCCGACCGTCGGCTCGTCGAGCACGAGCAGGTCAGGGTCGCTCACGAGCGCGACCGCGAACCGCACGCGCTGGGTCTCGCCGCCGCTCAGCCCCTGCGTGCGGCGCGCGGCGAGCCCGTCGAGGCGGGCCAGCTCGAGCGCGTCGTCGACGTCGAGCGGGGCGGGGTAGAGGGCGGCCATCATCGCGAGGAGCTCGCGGACGGTGAGGTCGCGCAGCACGCCTCCCTCCTGCAGCATCGCGCCGATGCGCCCCGCGGCGACCGCGTGCCGCGGCGGCCCGCCGAAGACGTCGACCGAGCCGTCGTCCGGCTCCTGCAGCCCGAGCAGCAGGTCGACCGTCGTCGACTTCCCCGCGCCGTTGGGGCCGAGCAGCGCCACCGTCTCGCCCACCCGGACGTGCGCGTCCACGTCGCGCACCGCCTCGACCGGCCCCTGTGGCGTGCGGTAGGTCTTGCGCAGTCCCCGAAGCGTGATTCCGGCGCCGTTTCCCGGCATCGCGTCCACGACCGCACGCTAGGCCATCCTCGGTTACGGCGAGGTTAAGCCGAGCACGTAGGATCGAGGCATGTGCCGAAACATCCACACGCTGTTCAACTTCGAGCCTCCCGCGACCGAGGACGAGATCCACGGCGCGGCGCTCCAGTACGTGCGCAAGGTCAGCGGCTTCACCAAGCCCTCGCAGGCGAACGAGGCCGCGTTCGAGCGCGCCGTCGACGAGATCACGGCGGCCACCGCACGCCTCGTCGGCGACCTCGTGACGAACGCGCCGCCGAAGGACCGCGAGGTCGAGGCGCAGCGCAAGCGCGAGCGAGCGGCGAAGCGCTTCGCGACCGCGTAGGTGGACCTCGCCCGCCACGGCGACGCGGAGGGCTTCCTCGCCGCGGCGGGCGAGTACCTCGGAGCCCGCGAGGCCGAGCACAACCTGATCCTCGGGATCAGCTCGCGGCTGCTGCGGGACCCGCTGATCTACGGCGAGCCGCCCTACTTCGCGGTCGTGCGCGACGAGGGGCGGATCGTGGGCGCCGCGATGCGGACGCCGCCGCACAACCTGATCCTCGCGGAGATCGACGAGGACGGGGCCGTGGGCGCGCTGGCCGAGGACGCGCGTGACGCATTCGGCTCGCTTCCCGGGGTCGTCGGCCCGAAGGAGCGCGCCGCCCAGTTCGCGAACGTCTGGCGAGCCGCCACCGGGGCGGCCCCGCGGCTGGAGATCGCCCAGCGCATGTTCGCCGCAGACCACGTCGACGAGCCGCGGCCGACGACCGGGGCGATCCGGGACTACGAGCTCCGCGACCGCGACGTCGCGATCCGCTGGATGGACGAGTTCGTCGCCGAGGCGCTCCCGGAGGGGCCGCACCCCGAGACGAGCGAGGAGTTCGTCGACCGGCGCGAGGAGGATCCCGACGCCGGGCTCGTGATCTGGGACGACGACGGCGCCGTCTCGATGGCCGGCTTCGGCGGCCGCACCCCGAACGGCATCCGCGTCGGCCCGGTCTACACGCCGCCCGACCTGCGCGGCCGCGGCTACGCGAGCGCGCTCACCGCCGCGCTGACGCAGCGCCTGCTCGACTCCGGGCGGCGGTTCTGCTTCCTCTACACCGACCTCGCGAACCCGACCTCGAACAGCATCTACCAGCGCATCGGGTACCGGGCGGTCGGCGACGCAGACCTCTGGTCGTTCACGGAGTAGGCTCCGCCCGTCTGTCAGCTCGAAAGGGGGGTTCCTCGTGTCCAAACGGCTTCTTGCCCTGCTGGCGGTGCTGGTCGCCGCCGCGGCCGTCGCCGTGTCTCCGGCGGGAGCGGTCTCGCCGAACGCGCACCAGCCGTCGCTCCAGTTCATGGGTCAGGCGATCATCCCGACCGGCACGGCCTTTGCCGGAACGACGGTCGGCGGCCTGTCGTCGATCACCTACGACGCCGACCGCAACGTCTACTACGTCCTCTCGGACGACCAGTCGCAGATCAACCCGGCGCGCTTCTACACGCTGAGCATCGACGTCGGCCCGAGCTTCGACGCGAACGACGTCCACTTCGACGCCGTCACGACGCTGCAGAAGCCGGGCGGCGGTCCGTACCCGACCGGCGGCCTCGATCCCGAGGGCCTCGCCCTCACGAAGGACCGGGAGCTGATCCTCACCTCGGAGGGCAACACCAACACGCTCCTGGCGCCGTTCGTGCGGCGCTACGACCTGGCCGGCGACTACCTCGCCGACCTGCCGGTTCCCGGCTACTACCTGCCGACCGCCGACCACTCGAGCGGTATCCGCTTCAACCTCGCGTTCGAGTCGGCGGGCGTTCCGCCGAACGGCCGCTTCTTCTTCACCGCCACCGAGAATGCGCTGTTCCAGGACGGCCCCGCGGCGACCCCGACGAACGGCAGCCCGTCGCGGATCCTCCGCTACAACCTCCAGAACGGGCAGCTCGACCGGGAATACCTGTACGAGACCGACCCGATCTTCGAGCCGCCGATCCCGCCGACGAACTTCGCGGTGAACGGGATCGTCGAGCTGCTGCCATTCAACAACGAGTTCATGCTCTCGATGGAGCGCTCGTTCTCGGTCGGCGTGCCGGGGACCGGGAACGAGATCAAGCTCTACTCGGTCGCGCTCCCGGGCGCGACGAACGTGCTGGGCACTCCGAGCCTCGCCGGGCTCGACGTGCGGCCGGCGCAGAAGACGCTGCTGTTCGACCTCGGCTCGCTCGGCATCCCGCTCGACAACGTCGAGGGCATGACGCTCGGGCCGAAGCTCCCGGACGGGCGGCAGTCGCTGGTGCTCGTCAGCGACAACAACTTCGCCGCCTCGCAGTTCACGCAGTTCCTGCTCTTCGCGATCGACTGAGCTCGAGGCCCTCGAGGCCCCAGATCACGAAGGCGCGGCTGCGCCGGGGCTCCTCCGCAAGGGAGAGCCCCGGCGCCCGCTCGACCAGCGCTTCGAGCGCCGCGGCGAGCTCGATGCGCGCGAGTGGCGCGCCGATGCAGACGTGGATCCCGCCGCCGAAGCCGATGTGCTCGTTCGCGTTCGCGCGGGAGACGTCGAACGCGTCCGGCTCCGGGAAGACGCGCGGGTCGCGGTTCGCCGACCCGAAGAGCAGCGCGACCTTCTCTCCGCGCGGAACGGGCTCGCCGGCAATCTCGACCCCGTCCTCGAGCACCCAGCGCTCGAAGAGCTGGAGCGGGGGGTCCCAGCGGATCAGCTCCTCGACGGCGGCCGCGGGCTCGACCGAGCCGTCGACGAGGGCGGCCCATTGCTCCGGGTGTCGCAGCAGCGCGAGCACGCCGTTGCCGAGCGTGTTAACCGTCGCCTCGTGACCGGCGTTGAGGAGGACGACGATCGTCGAGACGAGCTCGGCGTCGGTCAGGCGCCTCCCGTCGACCTCCGCCTCGACGAGCCGCGTGACGAGGTCGTCCCGCGACTCGCGCCGCCGCTCCTCGACGAGGCTCAGGACGTAGTCGCGAAAGTCGGCCGCGGCCTGCGTCGCCGCCTCGGCCTGCTCGAGCGTCGTGTCGAGCTCGTACATCTTCACCATCGCGTGCGACCAGTCGAGCAGGTCGCGCGCACGGTCGGTGGGCACGCCGAGCAGGCGGCAGATGACGGCGATCGAGTACGGCTGCGCGTAGTCGCGCAGCAGCTCGAAGTCGCCCGCGGGCAGCAGCTCGCGCGCCAGCTCCGCGCACGGTTCGCGCAGCGCCTCGACCGAGCGCGGCGTGAACGCGGCCGCGACGAGCCTGCGGATCCGCGTGTGCTCGGGCGGCTCGAGCCAGAGCAGGCTCCAGCGCTCGCCCTCCCAGAACGCCTGCCAGCGCGGGTCGAGCGGCTCGGCGGCCGCGAACTCGTCCTCCGAGCCGACGTGGCGGAAGTTGCGGCCGAGGCGGCGGTCGCGCAGGCAGGCGCGGACGTCGGCATGGCGGGTGACGAACCAGCGCTCGAGCG
>DASSQK010000039.1:0-10809 GCA_035702555.1 Gaiellaceae bacterium
GCGAGCCGCTCGAGCTCGGGGTCGGTCGCCGCGTACGTGCCGACGGCGCCGGAGAGCTTGCCGACGCGCATGGTGTCGAGCGCTGCGGTGAGCCGGCGGCGCGACCGGTCGAGCTCGAACGCCCAGCCGGCCAGCTTCAGCCCGAACGTCGTCGGCTCCGCGTGCACGCCGTGCGTGCGACCGATGCACAGATCGTCCTTGTGTCGGCGGGCCAGCGTCACGACCGCGTCGAGCGCCCGGTCGACGCCGTCGAGCAGCAGCTCGCCTCCGTCGCGGACCTGCAGCGAGAGGGCGGTGTCGACGACGTCGGAGGAGGTCAGGCCGTGGTGGATCCAGCGCCCAGCTGGGCCGACCCCTTCCGCGACGGCGTCCACGAACGCGGCCAGGTCGTGCTGGGTCTCGCGCTCGAGCTCGGCCACGCGCTCGGGCGTCGGCGGCTGCGCTCGCTCGCGGATCTCAGCCACCGCGTCGGCCGGAACAGCCCCGAGCTCGGCCCACGCTTCGAGCGCCGCCAGCTCGACGTCGAGCCAGCGCGCGAGCTTCCGCTCTTCCGACCAGACCCCGGCCATCGCCGGTCGGGAGTACCGCGCGATCACCGGCTGCAGTCTAGAGCGCGTGCAGGAAGACGCCCGTGGGACAAAGATTCACGCCTCCGGCACACCCGCGTCACACACCCGCGCGCCTTTCGCAGGCACCCTTGAGGAACCCCGGGTGGGTGGGGGTTAGGGATGGGTCCCGCCGTTCGCACGCGGACCGGCGCACGCCCGGGCGCGTCGAGTCAGCTGCCCAGAATCCGCGCGGCCAGGGCCGCGGCGTTCTTGGCGTTGTCGACGCCCACGGCCGCGACCGGCACGCCGGGCGGCATCTGCGCGATCGAGAGCAGCGCGTCCAGGCCGTCCAGCACGCTCAGGCTCGACCGCAGGGGCACGCCGATCACCGGCAGGTCGGTATGCGCCGCGACCGCCCCGGGCAGCGCCGCCGCCAGACCCGCGCCCGCGATCAGCACGCGGATGCCGCGGTCCCGCGCTCCGCGCGCGTACTCCGCCACGGCGTCGGGCGTCCGGTGCGCCGACCGAACCTCCAGCTCGTGCGCGATCCCGCGCGCCTCGAGCTCGTCGAGCGCCGGCTGCATCCGCTCGCGGTCGGACTCGGAGCCGACTAGGATGCCGACGAGCGGACTGCCGTCAGCTGCGGACATGGCCCTCCGCGGCGGCCAGTGCGATGTCGCCGCGGCGCTGCATCCCCTCGAAGGAGATTCGGCCCGCGGCGTCGTAGGCCCGCGACCGTGCGGCGGCGAGGTCGTCGCCGGTCGCGGTCACGGCCAGCACACGGCCCCCGCTCGTGACGAGCGCGCCTTCGTGAAGCGCCGTCCCCGCGTGGAAGACCAGCGCGCCGGCCGCCTCCGCCTCTTCGATGCCGTGGATCGGCGTCCCGCTGTCGGAGCGCTCCGGATACCCGGCCCCGGCCAGCACGACGGTCACCGCGGCCACGTCCGCGACCGCAGCCTCCTCCCGCAACTCGCCCGTCGCGGCGCCCCAGAGCAGCGGGAGCAGGTCGCCGTCGACGCGCGGCAGGACCGACTGCGTCTCCGGGTCGCCGAAGCGGCAGTTGAACTCGAGCACACGCGGCCCGTCCTCGGTGAGCATGAGGCCCGCGTAGAGCAGGCCCGTGAACGGAGCGGCCCGTCGCGCGAGCGCCTCCAGCACCGGCCGGTGAACCGTTTCCAGCAGCTCCTCGACCTCCGGCTCGCCGATCCCGGGCACCGGCGAGAACGAACCCATCCCGCCGGTGTTCGCCCCGGTGTCGTGGTCGCCGATGCGCTTGAAGTCCTGTGACGGCGCTAGCGCGACGGCCCGGGAGCCGTCGGTGAGCGCGAAGACCGACACCTCTTCTCCTTCGAGCAGCTCCTCGACGAGCACCTCCCCGCCGAGCGCGGCCGCGGCTCTAAGGCCCGCGTCGAGCTCCTCGCGCGAGTGGCAGACGAACACGCCCTTGCCCGCGGCGAGGCCGTCGGCCTTGACCACGCAGGGCGGTTCGGCGGCCGTCAGCCGCCGCGCGGTCGGGACGCCCGCCGCGTCGAGCATGTCCTTCGCGAACGCCTTCGATCCCTCGATCCGGGCCGCCGTCCGCGTGGGTCCGAACACCGCGACGCCGGCGCCCCTAAGCGTGTCGGCCAGGCCGCTGACGAGCGGCGCCTCCGGGCCCACGACGACCAGGTCGATCCCGAGCCCGCGACACAGCGAGAGCAGCCCTTCGTCGTCCTCGGCACGCACGGGGTGGCAGGCTCCGAGCGCAGCGATCCCCGGGTTTCCCGGCGCTGCGTGCAGCTCCTCGATGCCGGCGCTCTGAGAGAGCTTCCACGCCAGCGCGTGCTCGCGGCCCCCCGACCCGACGATGAGCACCCTCACGCTGGCGAGTCTACTGCGGGGGTCGGCGTTTCACGGGCGCGCGTGTGCGGCATCTGACGGCCGTGCGCGATCCAGGTGTGGACAGGCACGAATGGGAGACGGAGTGGCAGGGCCTCGAGCCGCTGGTCGCCGACTCGCCTGCCGAGGCGCTGCCGGAGGTCGACGACCTCGTCGCGCGGATGCTCGAGGCGCACGGCTATCCGCTCGACGAGGAGCACGAGTACGAGGCACCCGAGGCCGAGGTCGTGAAGGAGTTCCTCGAGGCGCGCCGCGTGACGAGGCTCGCCGAGGCGGGCGAGGCGGTCGACCCCGGCGACGTCGGCGCGGCGGTGGCCGGCTACCGGAACGTCTACGACCATCTCAGCGACCGGTACGTCGCCTGAGCCGGATCGCAGCTCGGCGCCGCGCGTTTCGGCGGGGCGGGCGGTAGAAGGTTCGCCCGGCCTCCTCCCCAAGGCGATCGTAATCCGCGCGGGCGCGCGTGTCCGTCACGGAAGTCGTGCGGATGTGTGACATCTCGGTGGGTACGCTCCGCCCATGAGCGCCGAGAACGACGCGCTCGAGGCGCCTCCCTACTCGACGGCGCGGGTCGAGGTGCTGAAGCTGCCCGAGGGCGCGGCCGGGCCGGACCAGGTCGCGGTCGAGGAGCCGCTCGAGATCCGGATCGCCGGCCGGCCCGTCGCCGTGACGATGCGGACGCCCGGGCACGACGACGAGCTCGCGCTCGGCTTCTGCCTCTCGGAGGGCCTCGAGCCGGTGGCGGCGGCGCTGCCGGCCGACCTCGCGGCGAACACGGTCGAGGTCGACGCGCCCGTGTTCGACCCCGCGCGCCTCCAGCGGAGCTTCTACACGACGTCGTCCTGCGGGGTCTGCGGCAAGGGCGCGCTCGAGGCGGTCGCGGTCGAGGCGCTTCGGGTCGAGAGCACGCTCGCAGTCCCGGCCCGGCGTCTCGCCGACCTCCCCGAGCGGCTCCGCGCCGCCCAGCCGGCCTTCGCCGCGACCGGCGGGCTCCACGCGACGGGGCTCTTCGACCGGGATGGCAGCCTTCTCTGCCTCCGTGAGGACGTCGGCCGCCACAACGCGCTGGACAAGGTCATCGGCCGCGCCTTCCTCGACGGCCTGCTGCCGCTCGCCGACGCGATCCTCTGCGTCAGCGGGCGCCTGTCGTTCGAGCTCGTGCAGAAGGCGGCGGTCGCCGGCTGCCCGCTGCTCGTGGCCGTCGGCGCGCCCTCCAGCCTCGCCGTCGAGCTGGCCGCGGACCGCGGCCTCACGCTCTGCGGCTTCGCCCGCGGCGGACGGCTGAACGTCTACACCGAGCCGTGGCGCGTCCTCGCCTGACGGGCGTCCTGCTCGTCGGCGGAGCCAGCAGCCGCTTCGGCTCGCCGAAGGCGCTCGCGCTGCTCGACGGGGAGACTCTCGCCGCGCGAGCGTGGCGCACCCTCGGCGCGGCGTGCGACGAGCGGCTGGCGGTGGGCAAGCGCGGCGACGAACTCGAGCTGCCGTTCCAGCTGGTGGACGACGGGATTGAGACGCGCGCGGCGCTCGCGGGGATCGTCGCCGGCCTGCGCGCGGCGCCGACGGAGCTCGCGGTGATGCTTCCGGTGGACGCGCCGCTCGTGACCGCCGCCCTCCTGCGCGAGCTCGCCGCCGCGTGCGCGGACGCGGCGGCGCCGTCCGACGATCCGCTCCCAGCCGCCTTCCACCGCCGCGCGCTACCGGTGCTCGAACGGCGGCTCGGGGAGGGGCGTCTGGCGCTCCACGAGGCGCTCGACGAGCTCGACACGACGCGGGTCGGGGTTGACGCGGCGCTGCTCGCCAACGTGAATACGCCGGATGAACTTCGTCGTCTCGGGTGACGCGTACGACCGCTTCATGGGCCGCTACTCGCGGCCGCTGGCTCCGGCGTTCGCCGACTTCGCCGGGATCCCCTCCGACGGGCGCGTGCTCGACGTCGGCTGCGGCTCGGGCGTCCTGACCGAGGAGCTGGCGCGCCGGGTCGGCGCCGACCACGTCTCGGGCGTCGACCCCTCGCCGCTGCTCGCCGCGTGCGCGGAGCGCGTTCCGAACGCCGAGCTGAAGCAGGGCTGGGCGGAGGCGCTGCCCTGGCCCGACGACTCCTTCGAGGCCGCGATCGCGCAGCTCGTGATCCACTTCATGGAGGATCCCGCGGCCGGCGTCGGCGAGATGGCCCGCGTCACGCGGCCCGGGGGCGTCGTCGCGGGCTGCTCCTGGGATTTCAGCGGCGGCATGGAGATGCTGCGCGTCTACTGGGAGACCGCTCGCGAGCTCGACCACGAGCTCGCGGGCGAGTACCGCTCCTTCGGGAAGCTCGAGGAGCTCGACGCCCTGTGGCACGAGCTCGGCCTCGAGGAGGTCGAGGCGGGGCCGATCGAGGTGTCGAGCGAGTACGGGAGCTTCGACGAGCTCTGGGACACGTTCCTGCTCGGCGTCGGCCCGGCCGGGCAATACATCGTGGCGCTGCCGCCCGACCGGCAGGCGACGCTGAAAGACGCCTACCGGGAGCGGCTCGGCGTGGGCGACGGCGCGTTCACCCTCGGCGCCCGCGCGTGGGCCGCCCGCGGCCGCGTGCCGGCCTAGGGCCGGGCCAGGGCTTCGAGCGACCCCGGCGAGAGCACGCGCTCGCGGTCTGCGCCGGTGCCGATCAGCGAGACCGGCACCTCGAGCTCACGCTCGACGAACTCGGCGTAGCGGCGCGCGTTCTCCGGCAGCGCGTCCAGCTCGGTCACCTCGTCGAGCGGCTCCTCCCAGCCCGGCAGCGTCTCGTAGACGGGGCGGCAGTGGTGGAAGTCGCTCTGGTGAGCCGGGAAGTCCGGCGTCTCGCTCCCGTCGCGCAGGCGGTAGCGCACGCACACGGGCAGCTCGGCGAACGACGAGAGCACGTCCAGCTTCGTCAGCGCGAGCGACGTGATCCCGTTGAGCCGCACGGCGTAGCGGAGCGCGACCAGGTCGAGCCAGCCGCAGCGGCGACGCCTCCCGGTCGTCGTCCCGAACTCGGCGCCCAGCTCGCAGACGCGCTCCTGGTCGGCGCCCTCGATCTCGGTCGGGAACGGGCCCTCGCCGACCCGGGTCACGTACGCCTTCGACACCCCGATGATCGCGTCGATTCGGTTCGGGCCGATGCCGACGCCGACCGCCGCCGCGCCGGCGACCGTCCCGGACGAGGTCACGAACGGGTAGGTGCCGTGGTCGAGGTCGAGCAAGGTTCCCTGCGCGCCCTCGAGCAGCACGAAGCGCCCGTCGCGGAGGGCGCGGTCGACGAGCAGCGACGTGTCGGCCACGTAGGGCCGCAGCCGCTGCGCGAACCCCTCGTAGCGCGCGGCCAGGTCCTCGAGCTCCAGCGGCTCCGAGCCGTAGACGCGCTCGAGCCAGACGTTCTTCTCGGCGAGCGCGACCTCGATCTTCTGGCGCAGGATCTTCGGTTCGAGCAGGTCCTGCACGCGGATCCCGAGCCGCGCGGCCTTGTCGGCGTACGCCGGGCCGATGCCGCGTTTCGTCGTCCCGATCTGCAGCTTCCCGAGCCGCCGCTCGGAGCCCTGGTCGATCGCGACGTGCCAGGGCATGATCAGGTGCGCCTCGCCCGAGACGCGGACCGGGCCGGTCGAGATCCCCCGTGCCTCGAGCTCGTCGAGCTCCCGCACGAAGACCTCCGGATCGATCACGCAGCCGGCGCCGAGGACGCACTCCTTGCCGTGCAGGATCCCCGACGGCATGTGGTGGAACTTGAACTTCTCGCCGCCGGTGACGATCGTGTGCCCCGCGTTCGGGCCGCCCTGGTAGCGGCAGACGAGGTCGGAGTGCTGGGCCAGCAGGTCGACGATCTTGCCCTTGCCCTCGTCGCCCCACTGCGCGCCCACGATGACGGTTGCCGGCACGAGCCTGAGTCTGCCCTATCTGCTGGATGGAATGGCGAGGTCAGGGCAGCCGTGACCGAAGGTCACGACTCGCGGTGCGAGGGGGGAGAGCTCGCGCCGCGCTACCAGAGGGGGGAGGTCGCCTCGGCGGCGACCGCGGCGCCGGCGCGGATGATGCGGATCCGGTGCCCGCGCGGGCAGGTCGTCCAGCCGAGGTCCTGCTCGAGCCGCATCGAGCCCTGCGCCGTGTGGGCGAGGTGCTCGCCGCGGTCGTCGAGCTCCGCGCACGTCTGGCAGACGACCGTGAACGAGGTCGTGCGAGCGAGGAGGACGACGGTCTGCTCGTACATCAGCTTGCCGGGGCGAGGTCCGCGAACTTCGCGTAACGCTTGAGGAAGGAGAGCTTCACCGTGTCGGTCGGCCCGTTGCGGTGCTTCGCGAGGTGGACCTCGGCGATGCCCTGCTGGTCGGACTCGTCGTTGTAGTACTCGTCGCGGTAGATGAACATCACGAGGTCCGCGTCCTGCTCGATCGAGCCGGACTCGCGCAGGTCGGAGAGGATCGGCCGCTTGTCGTGGCGCTGCTCGACCGCCCGGGAGAGCTGCGACATCGCGAGGATCGGGACGTCGAGGTCGCGCGCGAGCACCTTCAGCGAGCGCGAGATCTGCGAGACCTCCTGCACTCGGCTCTCGACGTTCGAGCCCGAGGTCATCAGCTGCAGGTAGTCGACGATGATCAGGCCGAGGCTCGGCTCGCGCGACTTCAGGCGGCGCGCCTTCGAGCGGATCTCCATCATCGTGATCGAGCCCTGGTCGTCGACGTAGATCGGCGCCTTCGCGAGCCGGTCGCAGGCGGCCGTGAGCCGGGGCCAGTCGTCGGCGCCGAGCTTGCCCGTGCGCAGGCGCTGGGACTCGACCTTCGCCTCGCTGCACATCAGGCGCTGCGTCACCTCGGCCTTCGACATCTCGAGCGTGAACATCGCGGTCGGCACCTCGGCGCGGACGGCGAGGTTGGCGGCCATGCAGAGGCCGAGGCCGGACTTCCCCATGCTCGGGCGGGCGGCGACGATGATCAGGTTCCCCGGCTGGAAGCCGGAGGTCAGCCGGTCGAGGTCCCGAAAGCCGGAGGGCGTCCCCGTGACGTCCGCGCCGGCCTCGTAGAGAGCGGTGATCCGCTCGAAGCTGTCCTTCAGCAGCTCCTCGATGTGGC
This sequence comes from Gaiellaceae bacterium, assembly GCA_035702555.1. Taxonomy (GTDB): domain Bacteria; phylum Actinomycetota; class Thermoleophilia; order Gaiellales; family Gaiellaceae; genus AC-32. Next base: position 7,490 of record DASSQK010000039.1, read on the forward strand.
TGAACTCGCTCGACACGCGCGCCTGCGAGAGGTCGAAGACGACCTGCTCCGCCCGGTCGACGAGGTCCGTGGTCTCGCCGGGCCGCTCCCAGCCCAGCTGAGCGATCTCGCCGCCCACCCGAATCAGTCCGCGGAGCGTCGCCATCTCGCGCACGATGCGCGCGTAGTGGGCCGCGTTCGCGCTGGCGGGGACGAGCGCGGCGAGCTCGTGGATGCGGACGCGTCCGCCCGCGCCCTCGAGGTCGCCGCGCTCCTCGAGCTCGTCGACCAGCGTGATCGCGTCGACGGGCTCGCCCTTCGCGTACAGCGCGAGGGCGGCGCGGTAGATCACCGCGTGGCTCTCACGGTAGAAATCGCTCGCGTCCAGCACCTCGCTGACCGCCCCGATCGCACCGGGGGAGAGCATCATCGCGCCGAGGACGGACTCCTCGGCTTCGAGATTCTGCGGCGGGACCGGGGCGGCCTGCGATGCCTGGGCGAGCTGGGCCATTCGGCCGTTACCCAAGCACTCTCTGGGCGGCCGTGGAAGGTCTGGACGACGGCGCTTTCGACAGGCCCGCGTGGGTCAGGAGAGTGCGGTTTGCAGGCATAAGGGAACACAGGTTCCCAGCACCACCGGACGACACCTGTGGGTGAAAAGGTCGCTCGGAGCGGGAAGTTCTTCCCGAAATCCACAGGCGCCCACAGGCCTGTGGAGAAGCCTGTGCGCTCTTGTTACCGCTCGGGCGTGTCGCCGAGATCGTCGGCGGCGTCGGCGGCGCGGTCGAAAGCGTCCTCGGGGACCTGCTCCCCGGCCGCCTCGGCCGCGGGCTCGGGCTCCTCGGGCTCGGCCTCGTCCTCGGCCACGACGGCGTCGATCTCGGCCTCGGCCTGGGCGTGCTCGGCCTCCGCCTCGGCCTGCGCCGCGGCCTCCGCCTCGGCCTCCGCGGCCGCGATCGCGTCGAGCTCCTCCTGCGGCGGCAGCTCCCCGCCCTCGGGGACGACCGCGAGCCGCAGCGTCGCCGTCATGTCGGCGAACAGCTCGACGGGCACCTGGTAGCGGCCGATGCGCTTGATCGAGTCGGGCAGGTCGAGCTTGCGCCGGTCGATCCGCACCTTCTGGGTCTCCCACACCCGCTCGGCGACGTCGGTTGCCGTGACCGATCCGAACAGCGTCCCGGTCTCGCCGGCCTGCACGTCGAAACGGATCTCGGCGGCCTCCAGCCGCTGCGCGATCTCCTGCGCCTGCTCGAAGCTCTGCGCCTCGTGCCGCGCGCGCTTGTCCTCGAGCTTGCGCAGCTCGGCGACTTTCGCCGGCGTGGCCGTCTCCGCGAGCTTGCGCGGAAGCAGGTAGTTGCGCGCGAAGCCCGGCGCGACGTCGACCACCTCCCCGCGGAGGCCGACCTTCTCGACGTCCTGTCGGAGGATGACTTCCATCAGCCGGTCGAGTAGGGCAGCAGCGCCATCTCGCGGGCCCGCTTCACCGCCAGCGCGACCTGACGCTGGTGGCGGCGGCACGCGCCCGTGATGCGGCGGGAGCGGATCTTGCCCTTCTCCGAGACGTAGCGCCGGAGCTGGTTGGCGTTCTTGTAGTCGACTTCCTCGATCTTCTCGCGGCAGAAGTAGCAGTTGCGCTTGCGGATCGGCCCGCCGGGGGCGGGGCGGCCCTTGCGCTGCTGCCGCCCGTCTCGCTGCTGCGCCATCAGAACGGGATGTCGTCGTCGGCGGCGGAGCCGCCGAAGTCGGCGTTGTCGGCCTGCGCGGCGCCGCTCGGGACGAACTGCGGCTGCCCGCCCTCGGCGTCCTGGCGGCCGCCGAGGAACTGGACGCTGTCGGCGATGATCTCGACCGCCTGGCGCTTGGTGCCGTCCTGCGCGTCCCACTCGCGCCACTCGAGTCGCCCGTCGATCGCGACGGGGCGGCCCTTCGAGAGGTACTGCGCGCAGTTCTCGCCCTGGTTGCCCCAGACGGTGACGTCGAAGTAGTTCGGCTTCTCGGTCCATTCGCCGGTCTGGTTGTCCTTCCGGCGGGTGTTGACGGCGATGCGCAGGCTGCAGACCGCCATGCCGCTCGGCGTGTGGCGCAGCTCGGGGTCGCGGGTCAGGTTCCCCACCAGGACGACGCGGTTGATGTTGGCCATTACTCCCTCTCCTCTCGGGCACTGCTCTCGGTCCGTGCATCCTGCCGCGCACCGGCGGCCGCCGCTACCGGCTCTTCGGGCGCAGGCTCGGGCGGGCGCGTGGAGGCGCCCTGCACGCGGCGCACGGCCAGGTGGCGCATGACGCCGTCGGTGATCTTCAGGACGCGCGAGATCTCCTCGAGCGTCGCGGGCTCGGCGGCGAAGGTCAGCAGGTGGTAGGAGCCCTCGCCCTTGTGGTCGATCTCGTAGGCCAGGCGGCGCCGGCCCCAGGGCTCGTGCTTGTCCCACGTGCCGCCGTCGCGCTCGATCGACTCTCGCGCGCGCGTCACGATCTCGGTCTGCCGCTCGTCGGGCAGCTCGGGGTCGAGCATGAGCAGGATCTCGTAGTCGGTCACGCTCCCGATACCTCCCTTCCTTCGGTCTTAGGCGGCCTCGTCGGCAGGCGGCGCTCGGGAGCGAACGACGCGATGGCGAGGCAGGAAGGCGGCCAGTGTAGCATCGGCCCCGTGAAGGCCCGAACGGCCTGGATTACGGCTCTCTGGCGCCGGGTTCGGCCCGCTCCGGAGCCGCCGGCCGAGGCCGAGGATCCACGCGCCGAGGAGCTGCGGCAGAAGCTCGAAGAGTCGCGCGCGGTCGTCGAGGAACAGCACGAGGAGGCGGCCTCGCCGGAGGTCCCCGTCGACGAGGCGGAGCCCTCGGTGGAGGAACGCCGCGCGGCGGTCCACGAGCAGGCCCGGGCCGCGGCCGAGGAGATGCGCCGCCAGGAGTGAACGACGCGCTCGTCTTCGTCGACGTCGTCCAGACGTTCGAGCACGAGGACGGCGTGCGGCTGCTGGAGTCGTTCCGTGCGCGCCACCGCGGGTTCGTGGCGGCCCTGCAGCGGGCGCGCGGCGACGGCGTCCCCGTGGTCTACGCGAACGACAACTTCGGCGTCTGGGGCGGCGACGCGCCCCGGCTCGTGCGGTCGGCCCTGGACGGGCCGGGTGCGGAGCTCGTGCAGGCGATCGCGCCGCGCGAGGGCGAGACGTTCGTCGTCAAGCCCCGCTACTCGGCGTTCGACCACACGCCGCTCGAGCTGATCCTCGGCGAGCTCGGCGTGGAGCGGCTGCTCCTCGGCGGGCTGTCGACCGAGGGCTGCGTGGCGCAGACGACCATCGACGCCCGCGAGCTCGGACTCAAGGTCACGGTGCTGGCGAACGCC
>DASSQK010000040.1:0-2392 GCA_035702555.1 Gaiellaceae bacterium
GGCGCGCCGTTGTCGATCTGCACCTCGACGATCTCGAGGTTCTCCTTGCGCAGCTCGAGCAGGTGGACGAGGTCGTGCTCGGGCACCTCGTGCTCGATCAGCGCCATCAGGCCGCGGGTCGCGGAGACCGTCGGCGAGATCCCGAGCAGGTCGAAGTGAGCCTGGTTGCGCGGGTCGTTCACGCGCGCGATCACCTTCTGGACGCCGTACTTCTCCTTCGAGAGCTGGCAGATGATCAGGTTGTCCTCGTCGTCGCCGGTCAGGGCGGCCACGATGTCGGGCGGCCGCGCGATGCCGGCGCGCTCGAGGACGTAGATCTCCGTCGCGTCGCCCAGCAGCGCCTGGTGCTCGAACTCGTGCTCGAGCCGCTCGAAGCGGTCGCGCCGCTGCTCGATCAGCGTCACCTCGTGCTTACGGTCGCTGAGCAGGACGCGCGCGAGGTTGGCGCCGACCTTGCCGCCGCCGGCGATGAGGATGTACATCAGGCGCTCGTCGTTTCCGCGGGCCGCACCTCGCAGGCGCGCACCGAGTCGAGCAGGACGTCGATCGCGACCGAGGTCGGGCAGACGGTGCGGAGGCCGCGCTTGCGGTAGAAGTCCGCGCGCGCCGGGTCGAGCACGCGCACGACGACGCACTGGTTGTCGAAGCGCTCCTGCGCGACCTGGCCGATCACGATGTTCGTGTTGTCGCCGTCGGTCGCGACGACGACGGCGTCGGCCTCCTCGATCCCCGCGTCCCGCAGCACCTGGATGTCCATCCCGTGGCCGAGCACGAAGCCTCCCGCCCAGTGGTCGCCCAGGCGTCCGAGGGCCTCCTCCTTCTCGTCGACCGCGGTCACCTCCCAGCCCTCGCGGTCGAGCTGGAGGGCGATCGCCGACCCGACGCGGCCGCACCCGATCACGAGAGCCTTCATGGGCTCACCTTAGCTAGCGCCGTCGGCCCCGTCTTCCTCCATGACGCCCTCCGGGAAGGCGACGACCAGCACCTCGCAGGGCGCCTTGCGCAGCACGAACTCGACCGTCGGCGAGAAGAAGCGGGACTGGCGGCGCCAGCGCGGCGCGGAGCCGACGACGATCAGATCGCTGCCGCGCTCCCGCGCCTGGGAGACGATCGCGTCGCCGATCGAGCGCGCGCGGATCGTGTCGACCGCGACCTCGACTCCGTGGTCGGCGCCGAGGATGCGCGCCTCGGCGAGCGAGGCGGCCGCCGCCTCCTCCTGGTCGACGAGCTCTGCCTCGAGCGGCTGGTCGAGCGGCACGCGGATCACGTACAGCGCCTCGACCTGCGCGCCGCGGTCCTCGGCGAGCTTCACCGCGGTCGCGATCATCTCCTCGCCGATCGCTCCCAGCTTCATCGGGACGAGGATGCTCCCGAACTGCGTCTCCGGCAGCTCGACCGGCGGCGCCGCGACGTGCTCCAGCAGGCCCTCGCCGCGGCCGCGGCGGACGAGCACGTAGACCACCGCGCCGACCGCGAGCCAGGCCGGGCCGCCGTAGCGGGCGCCTGCGTGCGTGCCCATCGCGACCAGCCAGATCGCGAACGTGGCCGCGGAGCCGACGATCGCGGGCAGCGGCACCTGCACCCCGCGGATCCGCACGTTCCCGGGGGTGCGGTACGGCCGCGGCAGCTCCGGCTCCGTGAAGCGCAGCTTGATCACCGCGAGCTGAGCGGCCGTGAACGCAGCCAGGACGCCGAAGCTGAAGAGGCTGGCGAGGAAGGCGACGTCGTCCTTCACGAACGAGGTGCTGATCATCAGCGCGACGGAGATCAGCGCCGCCGACACGATCGCCTGCGGCGAGACGAGCGTGCGCCGGTTCAGCCGCCCGAAGGCGCGGGGAAGCTGGCCGTGCTCGCCGAGGGAGTGCGCGAGCCGCGTGAAGCCGGAGATCGACGTCGTCACGGCCACGAGCAGGATCACCGCGCCGGTCAGGCCGACGTAGACGCGCACCACGTCTGCGGCCGCGTTCGGCAGCGGGCCTCCTAAGGCGTCGACGATCCCCATCAGGGGCGCGCGCAGCCAGTCGGTGCCGAGCGCCGTCGTGCCGTCGTTGGCGGGGAACGCGCTCAGCGCGACGAGCGCGATCGCGACGTAGATCAGGACGACGAGCCCGATCCCCGAGAAGAGGCTGCGCGGCAGGTCGCGCCCGGGCTCACGCGCCTCCTCGGCGAGGTTCGCGACGGTCTCGAGGCCTGTGTAGGCGAGCATCGCCAGCGGCAGCGCGAACAGGATCTGGTGCCACGACGGGTGCGTCCCGATCGACACGTCGTGGGTCAGGGCCTCGCCGGAGAACAGGAACGCGAAGCCGAGCACGACGAGCAGCAGCTGCGTGAGCAGGTCGAGGATCGCGACGACGATCCCGTAGCGGTAGAACTGGGAGCGCCGCACGAGCCG
>DASSQK010000041.1:0-7383 GCA_035702555.1 Gaiellaceae bacterium
TCAGGCGCACCAGCGCGTCGACCAGGCGCGCGCCGCCTCCGCGCGGAATCGGCATCCCGCCCTCCTGGACTGCGACGCCGATCACCAGCGTCATGAACCCGGAGCCGGCCGCGTCCGGGCCGAGGCCGGTGTGGAGCACCCACGGCGCGAGCAGGCCGTGCGCCCGCTCGGAGGCGAACGTCTGCGTCAGCCAGTCGCGGCTCGAGGCGAGGACATTGCCGGTGAACTCGACGGCGCCCTTGCGTCCGAGCCGCCGCAGGGCCTTCATCCCGAGGCCGAGCCCGTCGCGGGACCAGAGCTCGGTCCCGAGCACGCCGAACGCGAGGTCGGCGTTGGGGAAGAAGGACTCGACCGCTCCCGCCCACTCCGGCCCGAGCTCGGCGACGTTGCCCTCGGTCGAGCGCAGGAGGAAGGCGGCCTCGCCGTCCGGGAAGAGCGTCGCCGTCGGGTGGTCGGTGTTCAGGTACTCGAGCCCGCGCGCGGCCAGCTCGTCGGCGAGCTCGGCGTGGGCCGCGCCGCCGACCCAGAGCGGATGCCATGCGCTGAAGACGTCGTGTCGGTACCCCGGCTCCGTCAGCTCGGCCGTCCGGATGCAGCCGCCGAGCACGTCCTCGCGCTCGAGCACGCGGACGCTCCAGCCGCCGCGCGCGAGCAGCGCCGCGCACGCGAGCGAGTTGATCCCGCTGCCGACGACGACCGCGTCAACCATCGACGAGGCTCCGGAACTCGTCGTCGTCGACGAGCCCGCGCTTTCGCGTGCCCAGCTCCTTCACGCGGGCCAGCACCTCCGCCCGCCGCTCCTCCGGGAGGTCGAGCCCGAGCTCCGCGGCCTTGATCCGGATCGAGTCGAGCCCGCTCTTCTTGCCGAGCACGATCCCGCGCTCGGCGCCGACGAGCTCGGACGAGTAGGGCTCGATCGAGGGCGGGTCGTGGAACTGGCTCGCGACGGCTCCGCTCTCGCGGCGGAAAAGGGTCTCGCCGGTGACGGGCTTCCACGGCTCGAGCTCGTAGCCCGAGAGTGCGCGCACCCGCTCGGAGACCTCGCGCACGCGGTCGAGCCGCAGGTTCGACTCGACCCCGTAGAGCGCACGCAGCGCCAGCGCGACCTCGCCGAGGTTCGCATTCCCCGCGCGCTCGCCCATGCCGTTGATCGTCCCGTGCACCCAGCGCGCGCCCGCCTTCACCGCGGCGACGGCCGACGCCGTCGCGAGGCCGAAGTCGTTGTGGCCGTGGAAGTGGACGGGCACGTCCGCGCCGACCCACTCGACGGTGCGGCCGACGAGGTCGGCGACCGCCTCGGGCGCGGCGATCCCGAGCGTGTCCACGACCGCGACCTCCTTCGCGCCCGCCTCGACGGCCGCCTTGTAGACCTGTTCGTAGAAGTCCGGCTCGGCGCGGGTGGAGTCGACGCCGAAGAACGCGGCGTGGATCCCGTGCTCGGCGGCGAAGCGCATCGCGGAGGTGATGCGGTCGAGCATCTTCTCGCGGCCGACGCCGATCGCCTCGAGCTTGAGATCCGAGATCGGCGACTCGATCACCGAGGCCCGGACGCCGAGCTCGACGAGCGCCTCGAGGTCGGCCGGGACCGCGCGCGAGAAGCCCCAGATCTCGGCGCGCAGGCTCGCTTTGGAGATGAGGCGAACCGCGTCCCAGTCGTCCTGGGAAACGCGCGGGAAGCCCGCCTCGATGCGATCGATCCCGAGCTCGTCGAGAAGCCGCGCGATCTCGAGCTTCTGCTCGGGGTCGAGGACGACGCCGACGGTCTGCTCGCCGTCGCGCAGGGTCGTGTCGTAGAGCCCGACCGCGCCGCCGCGGCGGTAGGCGTCGTTGAGCCCGCCCGTCCAGATCATCCGCACACCACGCCGTCGGGGAACGGCGACAGCTTCTCGACGCCGTCCGCGGTGACCAGGAAGTTGTCCTCGACGCGGAGGCCGCCGCCGCCCTCCCAGTAGATCCCGGGCTCGATCGCCAGCACCATGCCCTCCTCGATCGTGCCGGTTCCGGCCTGGTGGGCGTAGGGCGGCTCGTGGGCGCGGGCGCCGACCCCGTGGGCGATCGGATGGCTCGGCTGGCCCGGGTAGCCCGCGTCGGCGATGCCGTCGCGGACGAGGCGGTCGAGCTCGGCCAGGCTCGCGCCGGGACGGCAGTGCTCGAGCGCGCGCTCGTAGACCCCGACGAGCTGCCGCTCGAGCTCGGCATAGTCGTCGCGCAGCTCGCCGGGGCAGAGGTTCTTGGTGTGGTCGCACCAGTAGCCGTCGGCGCAGACCCAGATCTCGAACAGCGTCGGCTGGTCGGCCTGGACGGGGAGGTCGCCGGTCGCCGTGAACGTCTTGATCCCTGGGCCCGACCAGACGAGCGAGAACGCGAGCGCCAGGTCGACCTGCCCCTTCCACCCGGTGCCCTCGCCATGGACGAAGCCGTTCCAGAGCGCGCCGGCCTCCGATTCCTTCATCCCCGGCCGGAGCTCGGCGCGGCAGTGATCCATCGCGGCGGCGGCGATCTCGTTCGCGAGGCGCATGCGCTCGAGTTCCTGAGCCGTCTTCAGCGCGCGGGCGCGCGCGAGCAGCGGCGTCGCGTCGACGACGTCGGTGCCGAAGGCGTGGAACCAGTCGTGCGTGAAGGTGGTGGGCTCGCCGGCCATGCGGTCGGCGGCCTGGGTTCCCAGCGAGAGCTCGAGCCCGATCGTGCCGTGGCCGCGCGCCGCCTCGGCGGCGAGGTCGACGGTGCGCGCGAGCGGTGGGCGCGGATCGTCCTCGGCGTAGCCGCGGAGGTAGCGGACATCGTGCGTCCAGGCCGTGCGCGCCGCGTCCTCGGCGGAGGCCTCGAGGCAGACGAGCGCCGGCTCGCCCTCACGGGGAAACACGACTGCGTCGTAGCCCTTCATCCCCCAGAAGTTGCTCAGGTAGAGGACGTTGTCGGGCGCGCGCACGACCAGCGCGTCGATCTCCTCCTCGGCCATGAGCGCGCGCACGCGGTCGAGCTTGGCGTCGTCAAGCGGCCAGTTCACGCGCAGAACCTAAACCGTCGCCGGGCGCGCCGGGGCTACGGGAGCCCGAGCTTGCGGCGGATCTCTTCGCGGGTCGTCCCGTCGCGCTGGAGACGTTGCTCGATCAACTGCTCGAGGCGGCGCTGGTTCTCGACCTGCCGCGCGTGCTCCTCAGGCGTCATCTTCCGGTACTTCTTCTTCGCCATCCTCGTCCTCCAGCAGTTGGACGATTCGTCGAACGTTCCCGTTGATGTCGGCGAACGCGAAGAGCATAGCCGTCACCTCCGAGCGCGAGATCAGCTCGTCGCCGTCCATGCCGACGATGGTGCCGTGGGGTACCACCACCTCGCAAGAGTCGGTTTCGGTCGCGTTCCTTGCGCCCGCGCTGGGGAACGATCGTCACGCTCTTGACTCACTCAAGGCACAGACACGTACGCCTCCGGCGGGTAGCGTCAACCGCGAGGGCGGTGGGCGGTCATCCCCACCCTGGGTGGGGGAACAGGTACTCGCGTGCGCGCGCCCGCGCGCGCGTCACCAGCTGACCCGCTCCGGAGGCGCTTCGCCGTGGGCCTCTTCCCAGCCGACCACCGGATTCCGCAGGACGCCAATGCGCTCGATCTCTGCCTCCATCACGTCGCCCGGCTTCAGGTACAGCGACGCGGGGTCGTCGCTGAAGCCGGCCACACCGCTGACCGTGCCCGTCGACACCACGTCGCCGGCCGAGTAGCCGAGCGGCGAGTAGTGGCTCAGGATCTCCGGGATCGTCACCGACATGTTCCGCGAATGCGAGGTCTGCCGCGGGTCGCCGTTCACGCGCAGCTCCATGGCCAGGTCGTGCGGGTCGGGGATCTCGTCGGGCGTCACGATCCAGGGCCCCAGCGGGCAGAACGTGTCGATCGCCTTGCAGAACGAGAACACGCCGGAGCGCATCTCGCGCCGCTGGATGTCGCGCGCGGTGATGTCGTTGAAGATCACGTACCCGCCGATGTACTCGGCCGCCTCCGTCGGCGAGAACCACTTCCCGGGCTTGCGGATCACGACCGCGAGCTCGAGCTCGTAGTCGAGCTCCTCGGTCAGGTGCTCGGGGTACACGACCGGGTCGTCGGGGCCGACGATCGCGTCGACGTTCTGGAAGAACACGATCCACGGCGCGATCTCGTGCGACCAGCCGACGTTCTTCGACTCCTCCTCGTGCTCGCGGAAGTTGCCGGCGGTGTGGAGGAACTTCTTCGGGACGATCGGCGCACGCAGCCGCACGTCCTCGAGCGCGTGCTCCCGACCCGTCGGGCCCGCGGCCGCGCCGGCCTCGAAATATTCGCGCATCGACTGCGCGCCGAGCTCGAGGACGCGGTCGTCGCGCACCTCGCCGACGCGGCCGTCGTCGAAGGTGACGAGCTTCACCCGCAGACCTTCCTCGCGACGCGCGCGTAGACCTCCGCGGTCTTAACGAGGCCGTCGACCTCGAGGCTCTCGCCCCTGCCCGGCTCCATCAGGCCCGTCGAGGCTCCGTAGTTGACCGTCGGGATCCCGTACGCGGTCAGCGCCGAGGCGTCCGAGAACCAGCGCGGCACGTCGCGGCCGGCCGGTTCGCCGAAGACCGCCTCGTGCGTCTCGTCGATCGCCCCGACGAGCTCGTGGCCCTCGTCGATCTCGGCGCCCGGCGCGGTGACGTAGATCTCCGCGTCGATCTCCCAGTCCGGGTGCGCGGCCTCGAGCTCCCTCGCGAGGTCGAGCACCGCACGGCGCGCGTCGGCCATCGTCCGGGTCGGCGGGACGCGCACGTCCAGAAAGACGCTCGTGCGCTGCGGCGTCCGCGAGAGGCGCCACTCGAAGCCGCCGCGGATGGCGCCGACCGAGGCGATCGCGGGAACGCCGCGATACGCGTTTCGCTCGTCGGCCGCCCAGTCCTCGCACCACGCGCGAACCCGTTCCAGCAGCTCGCCCATCCGCAGGACGGAGTTGGCGCGACCCTCGCTGAAGGCGGTGTGGACGAAGTCGCCGCCGACGCCCAGCCGCGCCCAGAGCGAGCCGAAGTGCCCGAGCACGACCTTGCCCTCCGTCGGCTCGCCGAGCAGGCACATGTCCGCGACGCCGCCGTGCGTGACGAGGTGGCGCGTCCCGGCGGCGTAGCCGCGGTAGCTCGGCCCCTGCGCGTCGCCGTACTGCGTTTTCTCGATCTCGCCGCAGACGGCCGCGACGACGACGTCGCCGGCGAGCTCGTCTTCGCCCAGCGCTGCGAGCGCGGCCAGGTAGGAGGCGAGGGCGCCCTTCATGTTCGAGATCCCGAGCCCCCAGATCCGCCCGTCGCGCTCGACGCCGTTCGGCTGGAAGCCCTCGACGCCCTGCGACCACGGCTCGCGGCCCGAGTAGGACGTGTCCATGTGCCCGTTGAACATCAGCGTCTTGCCCCCGCCCGTGCCGCTGCGCGTGGCGAGGACGTTCGCGCGCCCCTCCTCGACCTGCTGCATCTGGACTGAGAGGCCGAGGGCGCGGAGCTCGCCCGCGATCCACTCCGCGGCCGCCTCCTCTTCCCCGGTGAAGCTCGGAACCGAGACGAGGTCGCATGCCCAGCCGACCAGCCGGTCGCGATCGATCACACTGCCTCCAGCCATTCGTGCCCGGGGTGCACGCGCGCGAGCGCGTCGCGTAGCCAGGCACGGCGGTCGCCGTCGAGGAACGGCAGCACCGCCTCGAGATCCTCCCGGTTCTTCTCCTGGTGCGAGTGGCGCGCTTTGAACAACAGCACCACCTCCGGTCGTCCGTACGGAATGCCGTCCGCGGTGCGCTCGATCAGCCGCGAGTACGGCATCCGCAGGGCGGGCTCACGTCGGCAGATCCACGTGTCGCCGTCGGACGGCTCGCGGAAGACGTCGAAGCGCCACTTGCCCGTCGCCGGCTCGCGGATCCAGGTCTGGTGCGTGTCCGTCAGGCGGTCGCGCGCCTCGGCGAGCGGCGTCGCCTCCGCCTGGTCGGTGATCACGTAGATCTCGAAGGCGTCAAGCACGGGCAGGAGCTCGTCGAAGCGGGTGCCTGGCACGGCGATCTCGAGATCCTCGTGCTCGCGCCGCTGGCCGCCGAGAAACAGGTCGATTGCCCACCCCGCGGCGACGTACCACGGCACCAGCACGCCGTCGAGGAGGCCCTTGACATCGTCCGGTCGCCAGGCGTCCCATTGCGAGACGTCCGGCTCGATCGCCGTCATGACCGGAATCGCGGCAGCACCTTCTCGCCGAAGAGCCGGATCTGCTCGTGGCGCCGGTCGCCCCAGAGCTCGAGCATCACGTGCGTGCAGCCCGCCTCGCGGTACTCCTCGATCGCGGCGATGCAGTCGTCGGGCGTGCCCGCGATCGGCTTGCACTTGTCGAGCAGCGCGTCGGTCACCTCGGCCTTGGCCGCGAGCCTGCCGCCGCGCTCCATCGCCTCGGCGACCGGACGGATCTCGTCCTGCGCGATTCCGGCCAGCTCGAGCAGCGTGTCGGCCGCGCCCTGGATGTTCTGCACCTTGTTCGCGAGGTACATGCCCGCGATCTCGCGCGCGCCGTCGCGGCCGGCGTCGCGGTCGCTCTCGTGGATCGACGCCACGATCGTGCAGCCGATGTCGACGTCGCTCGCGACGTTCTCGCGCGTGTAGCGCACGAACGCGGGCGTCGTGATCGAGGGTGTCAGGCAGCCGTCGCCGATCTCGCCCGCGAGCGCCTGCATCTTCGGCGCGGTCGCGGCCACGTAGACCGGCGGGACCTCGCGCGGCGCCTCGGCACCGGGATCGAGCGCGGGCACCGACGCGCTCCAGGTCGAGCCCGTGTACTCGAACGCCCCGCCGCCCAGCACCCCGCGGACGATCTCGACCGCGTCGCGCATCGGCCCGAGGGTCTTGTTCGTCTGCATCTGCGCGTTGTTGAGGAAGATCTTCGAGGTCCCGAAGCCGAGGATGAAACGGCCCGGCCCCGCGGCCTCCTGCACGACGCGCGCGTCCATCGCGGCCTGCACCGGATGGCGCGTGAAGGGCGAGATGATCCCCCAGCCGATTGTCAGCCGCTGCGTCGCTCCCGCGATCACCGCCGAGGCGACGGTCGACGAGCGAGCCTCCATCCCGTGCTTGCGCCACCAGGGATAGGCCTCGGCCAGCCAGATCGTGTCCATCCCGGCCTCGTCCATCGCGCGTGCCGAGGCCACCATCTCCTCGAGCGGCTCCATGGTCAGCTGCATCACGCCGATCCGGAACGGCGGGGGCAAGCGCCTACGCCTCGGCCGGCGCCGCTGGCCCGTCGGTGCCCGCGGACGCCTTCCGGACCTGCTCGTCCAGCGCCGAGAGCACCTGCTGTACCTGCTGGTTGACGATCGGCTGCAGGACGCGCTGGCCCATCGAGCCGACCGGGCCGGCGATCCGCACGTCGGCC
>DASSQK010000042.1:0-17752 GCA_035702555.1 Gaiellaceae bacterium
CGATCACGTGCCCGTACTGCTGCGGCGGCCCGAGCAGCAGCGCGCGCGCCTCGTCGAGCAGCGGCAGGTCGGCGTCGCTCCAGCCGCGCCGCGACCGCCCCATCACCGACAGGCGCCGCACCACCTGCTCCGGCTTCGGCATCGGCCACGTCCGGTTGAGGAACCTCGTCAGCAGGCCGTCGCGCCGCAGCGCGCGCTCGACCTCCTCGAAGTTCCTGTACGCCTGCCCGCCGAGCCTGACGCCGTAGTCCTCGTAGAAGCGGCGCAGGACATCCATCCGGAAGCGCTCGCGCGCGATCGTCGAGATGCCGTGCTCCTCGCGCGTGACCGCGAGCAGCTCGGCGACCTCGTCGGCCTCGACGCCCACGAAGCGGCCCTCGAGCCGGACCACCAGCTCCTGCGGCTCTCCCTCGGTCGCGCTCTCGGCGAGGTCGCGCACCTCGGCGGCCACGTGCGGTTCGGCCTTGGCGCGCTGCGCGTCGAGCGGGTCGGCCCGGGACACCTCGACGCCGACGAGCTCGGCCACGGCCCGCTGGTCGACGCTGTCCTCGCCGAGCGCGGGGAGCACGTGCGAGACGTACTCCATGAAGGCCGGGTTCGGCCCCACCACGAGGATCCGCCGGAGCTCGGTGCGGTGCGCGTAGAGCAGGTAGGAGGCGCGGTGCAGGCCGACGGCCGTCTTGCCCGTGCCCGGTCCGCCCTGGATCACGAGCGGCGGCTCGGGTTCGCGGGCGATCAGCCGGTACTGGTCGGCCTGGATGGTCGCAACGATGTCGCGCATGCGCAGGTCGCGGGCGCGCTCGAGCTCCTCGAGCAGGAAGTCGTCCACCGCGGCCGCGTCGGCGAGCGAGCCGTCGAGCGCCTCGTCGCTGATGTCCAGCAGCTCGCGGCCGCGCGTCCGGAAGCGGCGCCGCAGCGTGACCCCGTGCGGGGCCACCGGGGTGGCGGTGTAGAAGGGCCGCGCCGCCGGCGCCTGCCAGTTGACGACCAGCGCCCGCCGCGCGTCGTCGTGCACCCAGCGCCGGCCGACGTAGAGCGCCTCCGCCGTGCCCTCGGCGTCGATGCGCCCGAAGCAGAGCCCGCGCTCGGCGTCCTCGTAGGTGCGCAGGCGTCCGGTCGCCCAGTCCTCGATCGCCTGCTGCGCCTCCTCCGTCGCGCCCGCGTTGGCGGTGCGCAGGAGCGTCTCGCGCATGCGGTCGAGGCAGTCGTAGGCCGTGTCGAGGTAGGCCTGCTCGGCTGGGAGGTCGGGGTGCGCCACGTGATGAATCTACCGCGCCTGCGTTCTACATATGTCTTTTACCTATACTGACGGCCATGACCCGCCGACACCACGCGCGCTCACGTAGCCGCCGGCTCCTGGGGCCGGGCCGCTGGCACGTGCAAGCACGGGTCGAGCGGTTCGTCGAGCCGTCGCTGCTGCTGCTCCTGCGCGAGCGGCCGCTGCACGGCTACGAGCTGCTGGAGCGGCTCCCGGAGCTGGGGGTCGAGGGCCGCGTGGACATCGGCAATCTCTACCGCCTCCTGCGCGGGCTCGAGCAGGAAGGGCTCGTCGCCTCCGAGTGGAGCGACGAGCTCCCGGGCCCGGCGAAGCGCACCTACGAGCTCACCGCCGAGGGCCGGCGCGTCCTCGACACCTGGGCCGAGGCGCTCCGCCGCGCGCAGGGGGCGATCGGAACGTTTCTCGACCGCTACGAGGAAGGGAGGTGAACATGTGCGGACACAGGCATCACCGCGGCGGCTTCGGCCGGCGGGGTCGGCGCTTTCCGAACCGTGAGGAGTGGATCCGCCGGCTCGAGGAGCGGCAGCGCGACCTCGAGCAGGAGATCGCGGATCTCGCGGACGTGATCAAGCATCTGAAGGCCGGCGAGACCCCGGAGGGGACCACCGCGCTCTAGGGCTTCCGGGCCCCGTCCCGGCGGGGCCTTCCGCCCTTCTTCCCTTGCTATCCTCAGACCCACCACATTTCACCGGTCGGCGAAATGGGCGCGATGCGCCCGTTTTTTTTGAGAGGAGACATGCCAACCGTCTACGAGAAGGAACGAGCGCTGGAGCACGACATCAGCGGCAAGGTCGAAGAGGCCCTGCCGGGCGTCGAGGTGCTCGCGGTCGAGCTCAGCGGGCCGGAGCGCTTCACGGTCTACGTCGACCGGGCCGACGGCGTCGACCTGGCGCTCTGCGAGCGGGTCACGCGCGTGCTCTCCGACTACCTGCGCGACTACGGCGTGGACGTCTCATCGCCCGGGCCCGAGCGGCCGCTGCGGAAGCCGGAGCACTTCCAGCGCGCGCTCGGCAGGCACGTCAAGCTGAAGACGCAAGGACGGAAGGTCCGCGGCGAGGTCACGCGCGCGGACGACGAAACGGTGACCGTCGCCGCGGACGGCGGCGAGGTCGACATCCCGTACGGCGAGATCGTGCGGGGCAACCTGATCGAAGAGAAGGAAGGCCGATGAGCAGGGAGATCATCGAGCTCGTCCACGAGCTCGAGCGCGACAGAGGCATCGAAGGCGACACGCTGATCACTGCGCTGCAGGACGCGCTCCTCGCGGCGTACAAGAAGACGCCGGGCTCGTCCCGGCACGCGGTGGTCGAGCTCGACCCGGTCGAAGGCGACTTCCGCGTGTTCTCGATCGAGCTGCCGCCCGACATCGAGGAGCGGCTGCTCGAGGAGGCGCGCGAGCGCGTGCTCACCGAGCTCGAGCAGGCCGAGGCCGAGAACGGCGAGCGCTCGCACGTGCTCGTCACGGACGAGGACCTCGACATCGACTGGTCCGACGTACCCGACGAGCAGGTGAAGCGCGAGGACGTCACGCCCGAGAACTTCGGCCGCATCGCCGCGCAGACGGCGAAGCAGGTGATCACCCAGCGCATCCGCGAGGCCGAGCGCCAGATCATGTACGACGAGTACGTCGACCGCGTGACCGAGGTCGTGACCGGGATCGTCCAGCAGGCGGGCGACCGCAACAACGTGCTGGTCGACCTCGGCAAGGTCGAGGCGCTGCTGCCGCGGTCGGAGCAGGTCGACGGCGAGCGCTACGAGCAGGGCTCGCGCATCAAGGCCGTCATCACCGAGGTCCGCAGCGGCACGAAGGGGCCGCAGGTGATCCTCTCGCGCCGCGACCCGGAGCTGATCCGGACGCTGTTCGAGCTCGAGGTCCCGGAGATCGCCGACGGGCTCGTCGAGATCCGCGCCGTCGCGCGCGAGCCGGGCTACCGCTCGAAGATCGCCGTCGAGTCGCACGCCCAGGGCGTCGACCCGGTCGGCGCCTGCGTCGGCCCGCGCGGCTCCCGCGTGCGCATGGTCGTCTCGGAGCTCCGCGGCGAGAAGATCGACATCATCCCGTGGAACCCGGAGCCGGCGCGGTTCGTCGCCAAGGCGCTCTCGCCCGCCCGCGTCCGCGAGGTCTACCTCGACGACGACGCGCGCGACGCGACGGTCGTCGTGCCCGACGACCAGCTCGCGCTCGCGATCGGCAAGGAGGGCATGAACGCCCGCCTCGCCGCGCGCCTGACCGGCTGGAAGGTCGACATCAAGTCCGACACGGAGTTCGCGACGGAGGAGGCCGAGGCCGCCTTCGCCGGCGACGGCGGCGAGGACACGGAGTTCACCGGCCGCTGCGCCGCCGTCCTCTCGACGGGCAAGCGCTGCCCGAACGCCGCGCTGCCGGGCTCGCGCTACTGCGGCGTCCCCGCGCACCAGGAGCTCGCGACCAAGGAGGCCGAGCTTCCGGCCGACGCCCCGGTCGACACGCCGCTCGCCTCGCAGGAAGAGGTCGAGCAGGCCGAGCCGGTGGCGCGGATCGAGGAGCCGGCCGGCGAGGTCGCCGTCGCCACCCCGGCCCCGAAGGAGGAGCTCGAGGACAGCGCGCCCGCGACCGAGGCGGAGCCGTCGATCCCGGTCGAGCCGGCGGACGAGGCGCCCGAGGCGCCTGCGACGCCGGTCGACGTCACCGGCGGCGCAGGCCTCGAGACGACTGTCGAGGGCCACGAGACCGCCGTCGGCGAGCCGCCGGTGAGCGGCCCCGAAGGCGCGGAGGAGGAGACCGACGGCGCTGCGTGAGCACGCCGATCAGGACCTGCGCGGGCTGCGGACGGAAGGCGCCGCAGGGCGAGCTGCTGCGCTTCGCGGCCCCGGAAGGCGTCCTGACGGCCTCACCGCACGGCCCCGGCCGCGGCGTCTACACGTGCCGCAGGCTCTCGTGCTTCGAGCGCGCCGTCGAGCGGCGGGCGTTCAACCGCACGCTGCGTCGGACGGTGCAGGTCGATCCGGAACTGACACGTCTCTACACTTGACCGCGAATGGCTGACCGTCCGAACAGACCGAACCGCCCGATCCGGCCCCGCCAGGGCGCGCCGGCTGGGCGCCGCAAGCGCCGTGTCGTGATCGACACCGGCGCCGCGCGCCCGCGCCAGGACGGCCGGCAGCGCCGCGATCAGCAGGAGCAGAAGCCAAAGGAGAAGACCCCGGTCGCTCCGCTCACCGGGCCGGTGACCGTCGAGTCCGGCGTCACCGTCAAGGATCTCTCCCAGGCCCTCGGAGTCCCCGTCCCGAAGCTGATCACGATCCTGATGGGCCTCGGGGCGGCGAAGACCGTGACCCAGTCGCTCGCCGACGAGGAGGTCGAGCTGATCGCGACGGAGGTCGGGCGCGAGGTGAACATCAAGCACGCGGCCGACGAGGAGCTCGAGCCGGAGGTCTACGAGGACGACGAGGCCGACCTGGCGGCGCGGCCGCCCGTGGTCACGATCATGGGCCACGTCGACCACGGCAAGACGACGCTGCTCGACGCGATCCGCCAGACGGCGGTGGTCGAGACCGAGGCGGGCGGGATCACACAGCACATCGGCGCCTACCAGGTCGTCCACGGCGATCGGGAGATCACCTTCCTCGACACCCCCGGCCACGAGGCGTTCACCGCCATGCGCGCCCGCGGCGCGAAGGTGACCGACATCGCGGTGCTGGTCGTCGCCGCCGACGACGGCGTGATGCCGCAGACGAAGGAGTCGATCGCCCACGCGCGCGCCGCCGAGGTGCCGATCGTGGTCGCGGTCAACAAGATCGACCTCCCCGACGCGAACGCCGACCGCGTGCGCACCGAGCTCGCGGCGGAGGAGCTGCAGCCCGAGGAGTGGGGCGGGACGACCCAGTTCGCGCTCGTCTCGGCCAAGCAGGCCGAGGGCCTCGACGACCTGCTGGAGAAGGTGCTGCTGGTCGCCGACGCCGAGCTCGAGCTGACGGCCAACCCCAAGGCGGAGGCCTCCGGGCCGATCGTCGAGTCGCGGCTGGACGTCGGCCGCGGCCCCGTGGCGACGATGCTCGTGCACCGCGGCACGCTGCGCGTCGGCGACGCGATCGTCGCGGGCGACGCGTGGGGCAAGGTGCGCGCGCTCTACAACTTCAAGGGCGAGAAGGTCAAGGACGCGACGCCCGGCGACCCCGTGGAGATCCTCGGCTTCGACCATCCGCCGCCCGCCGGCGAGTACGCGAAGGTGGTCGAGAACGAGCGCGCCGCGCGCGGCTTCGCGCAGACCCGGGGCGAGCGGCTGCGCCGCGAGCAGTTCGCCACGCAGCGCCCGACCGGCGTCACGCTCGAGACGCTGTTCCAGTCGCTCCAGGAAGGCGCCGTCCAGGATCTGAACCTCGTGCTCAAGGGGGACGTGGTCGGCTCGGTCGAGGCGGCGATCTCGGAGCTCTCGAAGATCCAGCACCCCGAGGTGCGCGTGAACGTCATCCACCAGGGCGTCGGCGGGATCACCGAGAACGACATCATGCTCGCCTCCGCCTCGAACGCGATGGTCGTCGGCTTCAACGTGCGTCCGAACGCCGAGGCGCGCTCGCTCGCCGACCGCGAGGGCGTCGAGATCCGCACCTACCGCGTCATCTACCAGCTCACCGAGGACATCGAGCAGGCGCTCGTCGGGATGCTGAAGCCGGTCACCGAGGAACACACGCTGGGCGAGGTCGAGGTGCGCCAGCTCTTCCGCGTCTCCCGGCTCGGCACGATCGCCGGCTCGTACGTCACGAACGGCCAGGTGCGGCGCAACGCGAACGTGCGCGTCGTGCGCGACGGCACGGTCATCTACGAGACGCGGATCGCGCAGCTGAAGCGCTTCAAGGACGACGTCCGCGAGGTCGAGGAGGGCTTCGAGTGCGGCATCCTGCTCGAGGGCTTCAACGACCTCAAGGAAGGCGACGTGCTCGAGGTCTACGAGACGCGCCAGGTCGAGCGCACCGACCTCGAGACGCCCGCGCCGACCTCGGCCGCGTAAGACCCGCGGCCGTTGGGCTCGGGCTACGTCGGCATCCTCTCCGCCGAGCTGCACTTTCCCGAGAACCGCTCGCTGAAGGGCAAGCGCAAGGAGCTGCTGTCGGTGAAGGCGCAGCTGCAGCGGCGCTTCGGCGCCTCCGTCGCGGAGGTCGACCACCACGAGCTCTGGCAGCGCGCGCGGCTCACGCTCTCGTGCGTCGCCCGCGGCCACCGCGAGGTCGAGGAGCTCCTCGACGGCGCGGAGCGCTACCTCGCCGGCCAGGCCTTCGAGCTCGGCCGGGTCGAGCGCGAGGTCGTCACCTTGGACGACTGAGCACCCAGAGGCCGGAGCTCAGGTCCGAGACGAGCACGTAGCGCGGCCTCACGAACACGCCCCAGACCGCCGTGCAGGTGCCCCCGGGGCAGAGCAGCCCGTGCCGGTCCGGTGCGGCAGGCGGCTGGAAGCGCATCAGGAACCTCGGCTTGCGCGGGTTCTTCAGGTCGAAGAGCGCGGCGCCCTGGCCGTACCAGGAGAAGTACGCGTAGCGCCCGACCGCCTTCGGGTCGTGGACACTGTCTTCGAGCGGCAGGCCGGTGAACCTGCCGTTCGGGGCGAGGCGTGCCGGGAGCCGCACCGTCGCGAGCCGCACCGGGTGCGCGGGGTCAGCGACGCTCCACACTACGGGCCGTCCGCGGATCGTCTCGTGCGTCTCCAGCAGGATCCGCTCGTGGTTCATCAGCCACGCCGAGTGCGCGTCGCCCTGGCCGCTCGCGGTCCGGCCGAGGTAGCGCGGCTTCGACGGGTCGGAGATGTCGAGGATGACCGTGCCGAGCCACCAGTACGAGAGGAACGCGCGCGTCGCGGCGGCGTTCGTGATCACCGAGTGCACCAGCCGGCGGTGGTCGGCCCCGGGCGGCGAGGTCAGCGGGGTGCAGTCGTTCTGGTCGCGGCAGGCGCTCCAGCCTCCGACCTCGTCGGGCGAGCGCGGGTGCGTGACGTCGTAGATGTGGAATCCGAACGACTCGCGCGTGAGGGCGAACTCGGCGGCCGCCTCGGCGGTGTAGACCCAGGCGTGTCCTCGTGCGGCCGCGAGCCAGATCTCGTGCGAGCCGCGCGGCTGGGTGCGGACGAGCGCGAGCTTGCGCGGGTGCGCCGGCTTCGTCACGTCGAAGAGGCCGAAGCCGCCGAAGCCGTCCCGGCACGCCTGGAAGCTCGTCACCGCCAGGACGCCGTCGAAGCCCGGCGTCTTGACGCGCCTGACGATGGTCTTCTCGGTCCACGTCCCGGCGAGCCGCGCGAAGGTGGCGATGTGGCGCGGGCGGCGCGGGTTCGCGAGGTCGTAGACGCGGACCCCCTGCGCCGGGCAGTCGTTCGCGCCCTTGCGGCTCGAGAGGTAGGCGTAGTGGCGCTCGCCGACCACGTCGGCGCTGTAGCCGCCGCCGGGATTGACGTGCCCGAGCACCTTGAAGCCCTTCGGCGGTGGCTTCGCCTGCGTCCCCGCTCCCGTCGCGGCCGCCGTCGCGACGACGGCGAGCCAGACTCCGAGGAAGAGCCGTACCGCCACTGCAGGCTAGGACGGCCGGCGGCCTCGAAGGTTTGGGCAAGCCGCTTGAATACCTCGGATGAGCGACCGCATGCGCCGCGTGAACGAGGCCGTCCGGGAGGTGATCTCGGAGGCGATCGGCGAGCTCAAGGACCCGCGGATCGGCTTCGTCACCGTCACGGGCGTCGAGACGTCGCCGGACCTCCACCACGCGCGCGTGTTCGTGAGCGTGCTCGGCTCGGAGGGCAAGCGCGCGAAGACGCTCGCGGGCCTCGCTGCGGCGCACGGCGTCCTGCAGGCGCGGGTCGCGCGCGAGCTGCGGCTGAAGCGGACCCCGCAGCTGGCCTTCGAATACGATCCGACGGTCGAGCGTGGGGTCCGGATGACCCAACTCATCGATGAGCTCGCCCCAGACGCAGACGACGAGTGACCTGCAGGCGGTCGCGGACGCGCTCCGTTCGCACGACCGCTTCCTGCTGGTGACCCACGAGAACCCCGACGGCGACGCGCTCGGCTCGCTGCTCGCGACGAAGCTCGCGCTGGACTCGCTCGGCAAGGACAGCGAGATGTACCTCTACGGCGACGCGCCGCTCCCGCGCGAGTACGGGTTCATGGCGCTCGAGGGCATCCGCCGCGAGCTTCCGGACGACGCGGCCGAGCGCGTGCTCGTCGCCCTGGACTGCGCGAACGAGTCGCGGATGGGGCCTGTGCCGCAGCTGCTCGAGGAGGCTCCGCTGGCGCTCGACATCGACCACCATCACGACAACTCGCGCTTCGGCGACGTCAACCTCGTGGTCGGCGATGCGTCCTCGACCGGCGAGGTGCTGCGCGACGTGTTCGCCGAGCTCGACGTCGTGCTGACGCCGGAGATCGCCGAGGCCCTCTACATCGCGGTCGTCACCGACACCGGCCGCTTCCAATACACGAATACGACGCCGAAGGCGCTGCGGCTGGCGGCCGAGCTCGTGGAGGCGGGCGCCGACGTGCACCGCGTCTTCCAGGGCGTCTACGAGTCGGTCGAGTTCGCGAAGCTGAAGCTGCTCGCGCGCGCCCTCGACCGGGCCCAGGTCTACGAGGGCGGCCGCCTCGTGGTCTCGTACCTCCTGCGCAGCGACTTCACGGAGCTGAACGCCGCAGAGGCGTACTCGGAGGGGATCATCGACTACCTGCGCGCCGTCGAGGGCGCCGAGATGGCGGCCCTGATCCGCGAGCCGCCGCGGCGGGAGGGGCCGAAGCGCCGGGTCAGCCTCCGCGCCTCGAACGACGAGCTCGACGTATCGGCGATCGCGCGGAAGTCGGACGGCGGAGGCCACCGCCAGGCGGCCGGCTTCTCGAGCGACTCGTCCGTCGAGGAGATCACGGACTTCATCCACCGCGAGTTTCGTGCCGCCACGGGCGCTTGACCCGAGCGGGCTCTTCCTGATCGACAAGCCCGAGGGGCCCTCGTCCTTCGCGGTGGTCGCCGATGTGCGGCGGCGCACCGGCGCCCGCACCGGCCACGCTGGAACGCTCGACCCGTTCGCCACCGGGCTGCTGCTCGTGCTGTCAGGCCGGGCGACCAAGCTGGCTCCGCGCTTCGTCGGGCTCGACAAGAGGTACGTGACCGACGTCGACCTCCGGGCGGTGACGGACACCGGCGACCGCGAGGGGGCCCTGCTCGAGGAGCGGGACGCGCCGGCAGAGGACGAGCTGGAGCGGCTGCTCGAGCCCCTCCGGGGCGAGGTGGAGCTGCCGGTCCCGACCGCGTCGGCGGTCAAGATCGGCGGCGAGCGCGCCTACCGGCTGCACCGGCGCGGCGTCGACGTCGAGATGCCGCTGCGGCGCTCGCGGGTCGACGCGCTCGAGGTCGTCTCCTACGGCGGCGGAGTCGCACGGCTCGACCTGCGGGTGAGCTCCGGGACCTATGTGCGCTCGATCGCCACCGCGCTCGGCGGCCACTGCGCGACCCTCCGGCGGACGGAGGTGGGGCCGTTTCGGGTCGAGGAGGCGGACCCGGACCGCCTGGTCGCGCCGGACGACGCGCTGGCCCGGGTCGAGGCCGCTGCCGCCGCGGCTTCCGAAGCGTGAAGGTCGCTCGCGAGCCGGACGAGCTCGGGGCCGGGCCGAGGGCGGTCGCGCTCGGCACCTTCGACGGCGTGCACCGCGGGCACCGCCGGGTGCTGGACGCCGCCGTGGCGGCGGGCGAGACCGCGACGGCCGTGACGTTCGATCCGCACCCGCGCGTCGCGCTCGGCTACGGGGTCGAGCTGCTCACCCCGCTGGAGCGGCGGCTCGAGCTCCTCGGCGAGGCGGGCATCGACGAGACCCTCGTGGTCGACTTCGACCTGGAGGTCGCGCAGCTCGAGCCGGAGGAGTTCGTCCGCCGCGTCCTTCTCCCGATCGGGACCGAGGTCGTCGTCGCCGGCGCGAACTTCCGCTTCGGGCGCGGCCGCTCCGGCGACCTCGAGCTCCTGCGCCGCCTAGGCCTCGACGCGCGGTCGGTGCCGCTGGTGGAAGGCGTCTCCTCGACGCGGATCCGCGACCTGCTGCGGGCGGGCGAGGTCGAGCGAGCGGCCCGCCTGCTCGGCCGGCCGGCCGAGGTCGACGGAACGGTCGTCGCGGGCGACGCGCGCGGCGGCACGCTCGGCTTCCCGACGGCGAACCTGCGCCCCGAGTCGGGACTGCTGGTGCCCGGCTACGGGATCTACGCCGGCGTCGCCGACAGCCACCGGGCGGCGATCTCGATCGGGACGAACCCCCACTACGGCGGCGGCGAGCGGCGCATCGAGGCGTTCCTGCTCGACTTCGAGGGCGACCTCTACGGCCGCAAGCTGCGGCTCGAGCTCTGGCAGCGGCTTCGTGACGAGCGCGCGTTCGAGAGCGAGGCGGAGCTCGTCGCCCAGATCGGCCGCGACGTCGAGGCGACGCGGCGCGCGGAGCGCCCTGCCTGAGACCGCAAGTCGCGGCGGGAGGGCGCATCCCTCCTGGTGTGGAACGAGGGGGCGGAGACGGGCGCGAGCTGGTGCGGTGCCTCGACTGCCGGGCCGTCTACCCGCTGCCGCGGCGCGAGCGGGAGGCGGGGCCGTGCCCGCGGTGCGGCGGCGTGTCCTGGGTCGCGCTGGCGGCGGCCAGGCGTCCTAACGACGAAAGACGCAGCTAAGCGCAAGTTTCGCAAGGTTGCGGGCTCTTTCTGGGCGTGGAGCTCTACCAGGGATACGAGAACCGGCTCGTGAAGGCGTTCGCGAGGGTGCGCTGCCTCGGCTGCGGAGGCGCCTACACGAAGCCGATGGGCCGCGGGACGGCGGCGGCCAACCCGGGGTGCCCGGAATGCGGCTACCTCGGCTGGCTGCCGTTCAGCGCACAGGAACCTCCGCAGCAGCACCGCTTCGACGCGGATCTCCTGCCGCTCCGGCTCGCGCAACGACGCTGACACCGCCGAAGTAGTGGTGCCGGTCCGGCCATTCGCGCACGGTCAGCCCCTGCGCTTCAAGCGCGGGCACGACGTCTTCGGGTAGCCCCGGCTCGAGGTGGACGAGGCCCGGGACGGGGTGGAGCCGCGGCCGCGCCACGGCGTCCTCCGGGGCCAGGCCCTCGTCGAGGATTCCCGCCACGACCTGGACGAGCGCGCTGCGTAGGCGCGTCCCGCCCGCGGCTCCGGCCGCGAGCGCGAGCCCGTCGGCATCGAGGGAGATGAGCGGCGACATCATGCTCTCCATGCGCTCGCCGGGCTCGAGCGCCCCGCGGATCAGGTCGGACTCGCCCAGCATGCTGTTCAGATGGAGGTCCAGGCCCGGCACGAAATCGCCGGAGCCGAGGCCCAGGCTGGAGGTGATCACGCACGCGTCGCCGTCGCCGTCGACCACGACGAGGTTCGTCGTGTCCCCCTGGCGATCGTGGGCTGCGAGCGACCCGGCGAGCGTGACCGCGCGCTCGCCCGGCGAGAGGCCGCGCAGGGCCGGGAGCCGCTCGAGCGCGTCGCCGACGGGCTCCAGCCCCGCCCGCGTCAGCACGCTGGTCCCGTCGTACGTGTACTCGGCGGGTTCGCTCCAGCGCGCCCCGTACGCCTGGAGGTCGGCGCGGGTGACCACACCCGCGCGATCGTCCATCAGCGTGAGCAGCGCGTCCGCGAGCGACCCGTCGTACATGCTCCGCGGGCCCTCCTCGGCCAGCAGCTCCAGCGCCGTCGCCAACCCGGGCTGCCGGAGCGTGTCGCCGGCCTGCAGGAGCCGTCCGCCCGGCGAGTAGATCCGCGCCCCCTCGTCCATCGTCATCACGGGGGCGAGCATGGCCAGGCAGGCTGCGTGCGCGGCCGGAAAGTCGACGCCCTCGTGCGCGAGGCGCAGCGCCGGCTCCACGAGTCGCGGCCACGGAAGCCGTCCGTGCTCTGCGTGCAGCGTGCCGAGCCCGGCTGGCAGCCCCGGAACTCCGCAGGACGCCGGGCCGATCGAGTAGCGGACGAGCTCCGCTCCGAACGGCACCTCGAGCTCGAGCAGCTCTGCCTCGCCCCGCCCCTCGGCGCCGAGGCCCGGCACCGCGACGAAGCAGTCGAGGTTCCGGGCCCTGCCCGAGGCGGCGTCGAGGTAGATCGCATGGCCGCCGCCGAGGAGTCCCGTCATCACCGTCTCGGCGACGCACGAGGCGAGGCAGGCCGCGACCGCGGCGTCCGCGGCCGAGCCGCCTTCGGCGAGGATCTCGCTTCCCGCTGCGACCGTCGCGGGATGACCGGCGGCGATCGCGGCGGGCATTGACGGAATCCTGACCGCTTCGTACGGTCGTTGGCAATGAGAGGCATGCTGCTGCTCGCCGCGCTCGCGCTGGCGGCCGTCGCCGGGATCACCGACGGCGGCGCCGCCCGCGTGACGAACCCCCGCGTCGGCTTCGTCGCGTATCCCGGCGACACGGCGACGCCCCGAACGCTCGACGGGCTCGCTCTCGCCGGGTTCGCCCGGGCGCAGCGACGGCTCGCGATTCGCGGGCGCGTGCAGTACCTCAGCCCCACGCAGGGCCCTGGAAGCGTGATGCGGTCGTTCAGCCGCCAGGGCTACGACCTGGTCGTGGCGCCGCTGTTCGACACCTCGCCCGTCGACGGGCTGTCGCGGACCTACCCGCGCGTGCACTACGTCGCGCTCGACGCGCAGCCGGGTGTGCCGCCGAAGCGCCGTGCGAAGAACATCCACCGGGTGGTCTTCCGCGCCGAGCAGGCGGCGTACCTCGCCGGCTACCTCTCGGCGCTGATGGCCGATCGCGCCGGTGCAAAGCCGATGGTCAGCGCCGTCGGCGGGTTTTCCTTCTCCGGCGTGAACCGCTGGATCGTCGGCTTCCGCGCCGGCGCGCGCCGCGCCGACCCGCGCATCCGCGTGCGCGTCGACTACGCCGACGATTTCGCGAACCCCGCGAAGTGCCGCCGCCTGGCGCTCGCCCAGATCGCGGCCGGGTCGCGCGTGGTCTTCAACGTCGCCGGCACCTGCGGGCTCGGCGCCCTCACGGCGGCCAGACAACGGCACGTGTGGGGAGTGGGGGTCGACGTCGACCAGTCGTTCCTCGGCCAGCACATCCTCACGAGCGCCATCAGCCGCTACGACCGGGGCGTCTTCGACGCCGTCCACCGCTTTGCCAGGGGCAAGCTCGGAGCGTCGGCCGTCTACGACCTCCACAACGGTGGTGTCGAGCTCGGCAGGATCAACACGCGGGTCCCGGCCGAGCTCGAGCGTCGGCTCGCGCGCGTGCGCCGCCAGATCGTGAACGGCACGATCGTCGTGCCGCGGCCGCGGGGCTAGTCGAACGGCCGCGCCTGGACGCCGACCCAGACGGTCCGGCCGCCGGGCGCGATGGCCACCGGATGGTGCGGCACCGATGCGACCAGCTCGGGCCGCGTCGAGCCCCGGGTGAGCCGGTACACGGCGCGACGCGAGGGATCAACCCACCAGACGACGCCGCCGTCGGCGACGAGCTGGTACGGGAACCCGTGCGGAAGCGCAACCGAGGAGCTCTGCGTCAGCGTGCCGGCGTCCAGCTCCGCGACCGCTGGCGGATTGCCGACGAGGATCGTCCACAGCGACCGCCTCGCGATGACCGGGAAGAACGCCTGGTCGCCCACGTCCTCTCCGTAGACCCGCTTCAGCGTCCGGGAGTCCACGCGCACGATCTTTTCGTCCAGCGTGGACACCCAGAGCGACCCGAGCCCAAGCGCGATGCCGACCGGGCCGCTGCGGACCGGCACGCGGCCGTCGGAGACGTTCCGGTCCGGGTCGATCCGCACGACGTCGCTGCCGCGCATCGCCCAGACGGCGCGCTCGCCGACGCGGACCGCGAACACCGGAGCGCTCGGCGAGCCGAGGTCGATCGGCCGGATGCCGTCGTCGCGTGGGTCGATCCGCAGCACCGTTCCGTCGTTGCCGCCCGCGACCCAGAGCGCGCCGAAGCCGAACGCGAGGTCCTTCAGGTCCGAGCCGAGGCCGCCGAGCGGGACCCGCTCCTTCGTCCGCTCGTCGATCCGCGACACGGTGCTGTGGTCGCCGTCGACCGCCCAGACCGAGCCGGCACCGCGGGCGAGCGCGATCGGCGACCCTCCGATCGGGACGTCCGCGACCGCCTTGCCGCTCTCGGCGTCCAGCGCGGCGACCGAGTTCGGACGCACGGGCACCGGCGCTGAGCCGCGGCTCGCCAGGACGATTCCGGCAGCAGCCGCCCCGGCGACGAGCACCACGCCGAGGACGGCCACGAGCCACGCCCGCGGCCGACGGCCCGCAGCCACGTCCACCGGGGCGGCCCGGGCCCGCGCCGGCGCCGCGAGCGACTCGTCCTGGGCGAGGATCGCCCGCTCGAGCCCGCGCAGCTCCTCACCGGGCTCGAGGCCCAGCTCGTCCGAGAGGGTCTGGCGGCCCTGGCGGTACACATCGAGCGCGTCAGCCTGGCGCCCGCAGCGGTAGAGCGCAAGCATCAGCTGGCCGCGCAGGTGCTCCCGCAGCGGATGCTCGCGGACGAGGCCGTCGAGCTCGGGAACGAGCTCTGCGTGGCCGCCGAGCGCGAGATCGGCGTCGATCCGCCGCTCGAGCGTGAGCAGGCGCTGCTCGTCGAGGCGGCCTCGCTCCATGCGCGCGAAGCCGTCGCCGAGGTCAGCCAGCGGCGCGCCGCGCCAGAGCGCAAGGGCCTCTCGCAGCTCGGCCGCGTCCGCGCCGTCCCCGGCCAGCTGCTCGAACCGGTCGAGATCGAGCTCGCCCGGGCCGACGACGGCGCGGTAGCCCGGCGCCTGGGTCAGGATCCGCTCCCGGCCGACCGCCTTGCGGAGCTGCGAGATATGCACCTGCAGCGCCGTGCGGGCCGTTTCCGGCGGATCTTCCTCCCAGAGCTCGTCGATCAGCCGGTCGCGGGAAACGACCTCGTTCGCGTGCAACAGGAGGAGCGCGAGCAGCGCGCGTTGCTTCTGCCCGCCAATGGCGATCGGGCGGCCGTCGTCGCTCACCTCGAGCGGGCCGAGGACCCGGAATTCCACCTTGCCCTCGCCTCCTTTAGCGGCGCTTTAGGACCCGGAAAGGCGTGTTTTAGTCGCTTGCGGTCTGCTTGGCAAAGGCCGCACGAGGCGGCCGCCGGACAAGGAGGAAGCAATGACCACCAGCAAGCAGATCAGCCGGATCCTCGTCGTCGTCACGGCGATCGGCGCACTCCTGCTCCTCGCGGGCCCCGCGTCCGCGTCGTCGAAGCCCGCCACGATGACGAAGGCCGAGTACCGGGCGCTCATGCTTCGCAGCCAGGCCCTGAACGAGAAGTACGGCGTGGACCAGGGGATGACGAAGGCCGAATACCGGGCGCTGATGCTTCGGAGCGAAGGCTTGAACAAGAAGTACCACCTGGGCGCCTTCGCGGTCTCCAAGCCTGCGGTCGTCGCCGGTGGAAACGGCTTCGCGTGGAAGGCGTTCGGCATCGGCGCGGCCGCGACGCTCGGGCTCGTGCTCGTCGCCGGCGGGGCCTTCGCGGGCAGCCGCCGCCGCCCCGTTCTCCGCACCCGCAGCTCCTGACCGGCTGCTCACCCGCATCGCCCCCGGCCTCCCCTGATGGGCCGGGGGCGATGCTCTGTCCTTGCTACCCTCCTGCGCAGACCGCCGTCTCGGCCGCTCGCGTGTGCTTCCTCGCGGCGGGCTTGGACGGCGGAGACGCGTCAGAAGGAGGACGGCTTGACCCTCACCAAGGAAGCGAAGCAGGAGATCGTCGGCAAGCACGGCCGCAGCGACCAGGACACGGGCTCGGCCGAGGTGCAGATCGCGCTGCTCACCGCGCGGATCAACGAACTGACCGACCACCTGCGTACGCACCCCAAGGATCACTACTCGCGCCGCGGCCTGCTGAAGCTCGTCGGCCGCCGGCGCAGGCTGCTGCAGTACTTGCAGAAGCGGAACCTCGAGGGCTACCGCGCCCTCATCCAGGAGCTCGGCCTGAGGAGGTAGGCCGAACCAGACCACACACCAACCGCCGGAGGGTGGAAGTTTGAGCGAGCACCGGCCCGCGCCCGGCGTTCACTCAAACCTCCACTCTCCAGAAGAAGTGGAGGAACCACATGGCAACAACGACTGAGCCCCGGATCGCGTCGGTGTCCGTCACCGTCGGCGACCAGGAGCTGACCTTCGAGTCCGGGAAGCTCGCCAAGCAGGCCGACGGCGCCGTCGTCGTCCGCTCCGGCGAGACGATGGTGCTCGCGACGGCGCAGGGCAAGATGGAGGCCCGCGAGGGCGCCGACTTCTTTCCGCTCACCGTGGACGTCGAGGAGCGGATGTACGCCGCCGGGAAGATCCCGGGCGGCTTCTTCAAGCGCGAGGGCAGGCCGACCGAGCGCGCGATCCTGACTGCGCGCATGATCGACCGCCCGATCCGGCCGCTCTGGCCGAAGGGCTACAAGAACGAGGTGCACGTCGTGTGCACGACGCTGTCGGTCGACCTCGTCACCGCCCACGACATCCTCTGCATCAACGGCGCCTCGGCGGCGTTGATGGTCTCGCCGCTGCCGTTCATGGGCCCCGTCGGCGCCGTCCGCATCGGCCGCCTCGACGGGCAGCTCGTCGTGAACCCACCGCTGCCGGCAGTGGAGGAGGGCGAGAGCGACCTCGACCTGATCGTCGTCGGGACCCCCGACGCGCTGACGATGGTCGAGGCCGGAGCCGACGAGATCCCCGAGGAGACGATCCTCGAGGCCTTCGAGCTGGCGCACTCCGAGATCCGCAAGATCTGCGACGCGCAGGAGGACCTCCGCCGCCAGGTCGGCAAGGACAAGTGGCTCGACCCGGAGCTCACCGAGCAGCTCGAGAGCGAGCACGGCCACCGCTTCGGCGAGCGCATCGCCGCCGACGGCCTGCGCGAGGCGACCGCGGTGGTGGAGGAGCTCGTCGCCGAGCTCTGCCCGCCGCTCTCGATGGAGTCGACCGAGGACGACATCCGCCGCCAGATCCAGATCCGCTCGAGCCTGGCGATGATCCTCGACCGCAAGCGGCTCGAGGCCGTCGTGGAGCCCGTGCGCGAGCAGTTCGAGGACGACCTGCGGGCGCTGACGGAGGCGGAGCAGGACTCGAAGGAGCTGAAGTCGGCCAAGCGGAGCCTGCTCTACGGCCGCATCGAGGAAGAGGTCCGGCTGCCGTTCCCGGTCGGCGCGCCCGCGTCGGACGAGGACACGCCGGTCGTGAAGGACTCGCTCACGCGCTCGCAGATCAAGAAGGCGGCCGAGGCGATCTACAAGGAGCTCGTCCGCCGCAAGATCGCAGTCGACAAGCGCCGCCCCGACGGCCGCGACCCGGAGGAGATCCGCCAGGTCTCGTGCGAGGTCGGCGTCAGCCCGCGCACCCACGGCTCGGCGCTCTTCACCCGCGGCCAGACGCAGATCATGTCGCTGCTCACGCTCGGCACCGCCAAGGAAGGCCAGCGGATCGACGACCTCTCGCTGGAGACCGACCGGCGCTACATGCACCACTACAACTTCCCGCCCTACTCGGTCGGGGAGAC
>DASSQK010000043.1:0-6372 GCA_035702555.1 Gaiellaceae bacterium
CGTCCTTGTGCGAGAGCGAGCACTCCAGCGTGTGGGCCTCGGCGCTGCCGACTCCGTCGCCGGCGATCAGCCGCTGGAGCCTCGGCCGGTCGGCCTCGCTGAGCAACCAGTCGAACTGCGTCCCCTCGACCTCGTGCACGGCGTAGCCGAGGACGCGCTCGACGGACGGGCTCTGGTAGGTGACGACGCCGTGCTCGTCGAGCACGGTGATGAGGTCGCTCGAGTGGGCGACGAGCGAGCGGAACCGCGCCTCGCTCTGGCGACGGTGGAGGTCGGCCGCGAGCCAGGCGCCTTCGACCGCCAGCGACACCTGCAAGCCGAGCGCTTCGAACGAGTTCGCCACCTCCTCGGAGACCTCGTGCTCCGAGTTGGCGACCAGCAGGCCGCGGACGTCGGAGCGAATGGCGAGCGGCGCGACGAGAACCGTGTGCCCGCCCTCCAGGCGAAGCTCGCTGCGCACCTCGCGCGGGACGTGGAGGTACGGCAGCCGGGTCGTACCGGCGTGCCCGCGCAGCCACTCGAAGGTCGTTTCCGTCAGCTCCCACTCGCAGCCCTGCGACGACGCGGCCACGGCGGGGCCGGTCGCGCGCAGCAGCGCGAGGTGGACGCACGGATCCTGGCCCAGGAGCTGGCGCACGCCGGCGATCGCCGCCTCGTAGATCTGGTCGTACCCCGCCGCGCCGACGAGCTCGGCGCCGGCCACGCGGAGCGTGCGCTCGCGCGCCACGACCCGTTCCTCCAGCCGGACGAGGCCTGCCATCCTCGCCACGACGAGCAGGAACAGGACGGCCGAGGCGACGATCAGGACGAGCACGTCCGGGTTGCCGAGTGCCTGGGCGAAGCGGATCGACGGCGCGATCAGGCACGCGGCCCCGAGCAGGGCGAGCCGGAGCGACGTCAGGCGCGGTCGCGAGTCGACCGCCGGCTCCTCGAGCACGCGCATCGACGGGTGGAGAGCCGCCGCGCCCCAGAGGATGTAGTACGCCATCCAGCCGAGGTCGTAGATCAGCTGGCTGTGGTCGTAGGTGCCCTTGAGCAGCGCGAGGTTGTACGCGGAGTCGGTCGCGAGCAGGCAGATGATGCTTCCGGCGAGGAGGTAGAAGGCGGGCGCCCGCTTCCCCGCGTCGACCGCGAGCCGGATCGCGGCCGCGAGCAGCAGGACGTCGCCGAGCGGGTAGGCGATCGAGACCGCCTTCCCGAGCCAGGAGATGTCGCCGAGGTGGATGTTCGGCGCGATCAGGAAAACCCACGAGAGGAGGCCGACGCCGATCGTGAGGATCAGCGCGTCGATCAGCGCGGCCGGGTCGCGGCGAGGGTTGCGCCGCTTGACGAGCAGCAGCAGCCCCGCCATCAGGACCGGGTACACGGCGAGGTAGAACGCGTCGCCGAGCGACGGGAAGGCCGCGTCGGGGTTGCTGTAGGTGTAGACGTCGCCGCTGAAGAAGAGAAGCTGCCCGGCGGCGAAGAGCCACCAGGCGAGGCGTGCGCGGGGGGAGTGCATCCGGATGCCGACCACGATCGCGGCGACGCCCGAGAAGCCGACGACGTTCAGGAGCGGCCCCGAGCCCTTGAGCGGCGGCACCCACATGTAGAGCGCCGCGAGCGTCCCGGCGAACGCGGCGTACCACCACCAGCTGTTCCGGCGCCAGCTGCCGAGCGCCGTCATGCCGCCCGCACCTTCGCGCGCGCCGGCTGCAGCTCGAAGCGGCTCGCGAGCCGCCCGAGCACGTCGACGAGCTGCTCGATCTCGGCGTTGGTGTTCGCCGCGGTGACCTGGATCCGAAAGCCGACCTCGGCCCGGGGGACGAGCGGGTAGGCCGCCAGGGTGACGTAGATCCCGTTCTCGAACAGGAAGCGGCCCGCGGCGTCGATGTCCTCGTGCCGCGCGAGCGGGACCTCGATGATCGGAAAGCCGGAGCGGTTCGGCGTGTGCGCGCCCAGGCGGTCGAGGCAGTCCAGCACCGTCGCCGTCTTGCCCCAGAGGTCGGCGCGGATCGCGTCGCCGCGACGCTCGTTGACCTCCAGGCCCGCCAGCGTCGTCGCGAGCGAGGCGACAGGCGAGGGCCCGGAGTACAGGTACGGCGGCGCGGCAGTCTTCAGCAGATGCTTGAGCTCGGGCGGGCAGGCCAGGAAGGCGGCCAGGGACGAGTACGACTTGGACAGCCCGGCGACGAAGACGACGTGGTCGTAGCTCTCGTCGAAGTAGCGCACGACGCCGTTGCCGCGACTGCCGTACGGGCTCGTCTCGTCGGCCGCGCGCTCCCCGATGACGCCGAACCCGTGCGCGTCGTCGACGTAGAGAAGCGCGTCGTACTCGCGGGCGAGCCGGGCGAACGCCGTCACGTCCGCCGCGTTGCCGGTCATGCTGTTGACGCCGTCGATGCAGATCAGCCGGGGCGCGGAGCTGCCGCTGCGAAGCAGGCGCTCGAGGTCGTCGACGTCCTCGAAGGCGAAGGGCCGCACGGTTGCGCCCCGGACCTTCGCCAGCTCGCAGCCGTCGTAGATCGTCTTGTGCGCGCGCTTCTCCAGGAAGATCGTCCCGCCGCCCGCCAGCACCGGGATCACCGACATGTGGATCAGCGTGATCGTCGGCAGCACGAGGGTGTCCTCGGCGCCGAGCAGCTCGGTGAGGCGCTCCTCGATCTCCTCGTACAGGACGGGGCTGCCCAGGAGGCGCGACCAGCTCGGGTGCGTCCCCCAGCGGTCGAGGTACTCCGGGACGGCTTCGATGATCTCGCGGTCGAGGTCGAAGCCGAGGTAGTTACAGGAGGCGAAATCCGCCAGCCACCTGTCGCCGATGCGGATCATCCGGCCGTCGATCTCGTCGACGACGGCATCCGTCATCGGGTTCGACTGCGACAGGTCGGCGAGATCACGGCAGGCGTCGAGCCACCGGTCGATCCACCGTGTCGCCGCAGGTGCGGATCGTTGCGAACCGCGCTTCACCGGCCGTGAATCGGCAGCCGGAGGCGGAATCTTTAGCGGCGGACGCGGCTAGCTGCGACGAACGAGGGTCACGCCGTCGCGCACCGTCAGCTGGACGGCGACCACGCGCTCGTCCGCGGCGACGCGGTCGTTCAGCTCGCGGATCGCGCGCGTGCCCGCCGAGTCGTCCTTGTCGTCGAGCACCCGGCCGCTCCAGAGGGTGTTGTCGATCGCCATCAGCCCGGTCGGCCGCAGGCGCGGCACCAGCGCCTCGTAGTAGTTGCCGTAGTTCTCCTTGTCGGCGTCGACGAATACGAAGTCCCACTCGCCGCCGAGCCGCTCGATCGTCTCGAGCGCCGGGCCCATGTGGATCGTGATCCGGTCGCCGTAGGGGCTCTGCGCGTGGTAGCGCCGCGCGACCTCCGCGTGCTCCTCGGAGACCTCGCAGGTGTCGATGTGCCCGCCCTCCGGCAGCCCTGCGGCCATCGAGAGCGACGAGTAGCCGGTGAAGGTGCCGAGCTCGAGCACGCGCTTCGCCTGCAGCGCGAAGACGAGCTGCTCGAGGAAGCGGCCCTCGACCGTCCCCGTCAGCATCCCGGGCGCGCTCATCGTCGAGCGGGTCTCCTCCGCCAGCCCGGCCATCAGCGGCTCGGGCGGCGTGGTGTGCGCCTCCGCGTACCCGTCGATCTCGTCGGGGACGATCACCGCGGGAGCCGCGGCGCCTCGTCGAGCTTGCCCTCGCGGATCCGCTGGGCCATGGCCTTGGACTCCTCGCGGTAGATCGAGCCGTCCTCGAACTCGATCCACGGGTACTTCTTCTGGCCCGTGCGCCGTTCGGTCTCGTCGCGGTTGCCGGGCCAGGGCAGCTTGTCGACGTCGTACTCGATCCCGGATTCGTCCAGCGCCTTGTGCACCTTCCAGCACGGGTGGCCGGGGAACTTGACCCACATGTTCTTGCAGCGGTGGAGCGTGATCGCCATGGCGCGAGCTTACCGCCGCTAGCGTCCGGCCATGCCCGCTCGCATCGTGACGACCGTCGAGCTGAACCGGGCGCTGCTGGCGCGGCAGCTCCTGCTGGAGCGGAAGGCGCTGCCACTGCCGCGCGCGGTCGAGCAGATGGGCTGCGTGCAGGCCCAGTACGCGCCCTCGACGTACGTCGGCCTCTGGTCACGTGTCGCCGGCCTCCGGCGAGAGGCCGTGACGCGGGCGCTCGAGCGGGGCTCGCTCGTGCAGGGAACGCTGATGCGCAACACGATCCACGTCGTCTCGCGCCGCGACTACTGGCCGCTCGTGCTCGCGATCCGCTCCGAGCGGATGGCGTGGTCGCGCAGCGTGCAGGGGACCGACGAGCGCACCGTGCGACGCACGGCCGCGCGCCTGCGGCGCTTCCTCGCCGACGGGCCGCGGGGCCAGAAAGAGATCGCAGACGCAGGACTATGGGCCCCCGGGGTCGCGATCTGGCTCGACCTCGTCCGGGTGCCGCCCTCGGGTACGTGGGAGCGGCGGCGCGCCGACCTCTACGGCCTCGCCGAGGACTGGGTCGGTCCCGAGCCGGAGCTCCCGGTGGTCGACGCGCGCAGGCACCTCGTTCGCCGCTACCTCGGCGCGTTCGGCCCGGCGGCGCGAAAGAACATCGCCAAGTGGGCCGGCGTCCGCGTCGGCGAGCTCGCGGAGGCCCTCGACGGGCTCGAGCTGCAGCGGTTCC
The DNA here is from genome assembly GCA_035702555.1 of Gaiellaceae bacterium. Lineage (GTDB taxonomy): Bacteria > Actinomycetota > Thermoleophilia > Gaiellales > Gaiellaceae > AC-32. The sequence goes on from DASSQK010000043.1 coordinate 4,631, forward strand.
GCGACGAGCACGGCGGCGAGCTGCTCGACCTGCCCCGGGCCACGCTGCCGCCGGGCGGGACGCCTGCGCCCGTGCGCTTCCTCCCGACCTGGGACGCGACGCTGCTGGTGCACGCGCGTCGCACCGGAATCCTGGCCGAGGAGCACCGCGAGCGGATCTTCCACGTCCGCAATCCGCAGTCCGAGCGGACCTTCCTCGTCGACGGCAGGGTCGCCGGCGCGTGGCGCTACGAGGACGGCCGCGTCACGCTCGAGCCGTTCTCCCGCCTCCCCCGCGGCGCGCGCGACGAGCTCGAGGAGGAAGCGGTGCGCCTAGCCGCGTTCCACGCGTGAGCCGCCGACGATCGCGTCGCGGCCGTCCGCGAAACGCACCCAGGCCTTGCCCTTGCCGTCGTAGTCAGGCGACCAGACGACGAGCGTCGCCTCCTCGCCGCCGACGCGCACGGGCTCGGTTCCCTCGGGCTCGGCCCCACTCCACACGCGCACGAACGGGTTCTCCTCCCGCTCGCGGCCGATGGTCGTCTCGTCCGTGTGGCCCGGCAGCACGCGCGTCTCCGGCGGCAGCTCCATCAGCACGTCCATCACCGAGCTGCGGATCTGCGCGAAGTCGCCGCCGCCGACGGCGTCCTTGAAGAGCACGTCGCCGCTGCAGCAGAGCTGGTCGTTGACCACGAACGCGAGGTGGTCGTCCTTGTGCCCGGGGGTCGGGAGCGCGCGGATCGAGAGGCCGCCGGTCTCGAGATCGCCCTTCACGACGCGAACGTCGTAGCGCCCGCGGATCGCGTCGTCGCCGGCGATGTGGTCGGCGTCGGCATGCGTCGTCAGCAGGTGCGTCACGCGCAGGCCGTGCTGCGAGACGGCGTCGAACAGTGGCCGCAGCGGCGCGCCGGAGTCGACGAAGACCGCGGTGCCGCCGGGCCCGTCCGCGATCAGGTACGCGTTCGAGAGCCAGTCGGGGTGCATGCTCCGCTCGACGATCACCCGAGCAGTATCGCGTCTCGTCATCCGCAGCGGCGCGATAAGATCGCCGTCCAAGCTGGAGAACGAGGGGACGCAATGCGACGGAGACCCCCGGCGTTGCGGCAACCGGCAATCGAGGCGTATGGCGAGCCAGGCGCTGCGGCCCGACTCGCTGTCAACCGGCAGGCGCTCGTGCGCGTCTTCCTGGTTTGCGACGTCCGCGTTCACCGCGATCTGCTCTCGGCTGCCCTCGCGGACGAGGACGGGATCGAGCTGGCCGGGAGCGCGCACGGCGACGTCGCGTGCCTCGCGGTCGGGATGAGCGAGGCAGACGTCGTGCTGGTCGACGGCGGCTCGGTCGGAGGCCCGGCGACCGTGCGCGCGCTGGCCGCGGCCGCGCCCGAGGCCAAGATCGTCGTCACGGGCGTGCCCGAGGACGAGGGCGGGGTCGTGCGCCTGGTCGAGGCCGGGATCGCCGGCTACGCGACCGCCGACCAGCCGCTGACGGACGTCGCCGCCGCCGTCGTGTCCGCCGCCGACGGCGAGCTGCAGTGCTCGCCGCGCGTCTCCGCGGCCCTGGCCCAGCGAGTCGCGGCGCTGTCGGCCGCGCAGCGACACGTGAACGGCAGGACGAGCCTGACCCCGCGCGAGCGGGAGATCGCCGAGCTGATCGGCGACGGCCTCTCGAACAAGCAGATCGCGCGCCGGCTGTCGATCGAGCTCGCGACGGTCAAGAACCACGTGCACAACATCCTGCGCAAGCTCGGCGTGACCCGCCGGGAC
>DASSQK010000044.1:0-9404 GCA_035702555.1 Gaiellaceae bacterium
GATGGTGGAGGAGTCGGGCATCGGCCGCGCCTGCCGGCGCACGTCGGTCTGCGACCTACTATAGCCACGCTATGGCCGCGCTCCCGCCCGGTTCTACGCGGCGACGGCCGCGCCGAGGCACGCTCGAACGGCCGGTCAGCGGCCGCCTCTACCGCGGCACGTGGCTGCTCGTGGGCATCCCACTGCTCCTCGCCGCATTCAGCGTCCACAAGCCCAATCCGCTCCCGACGCCCCAGCCTGCGCTGCCGGCGTCGTTCGACGGGAGCGAGGCGAAGGCGCTCGCGTCCGATCTGGCGCGCCTCTACCCCGACCGCGTCCCCGGGACCGCCGGTGCGGTCGGCGCGCGGCAGTGGGTGCGCGAGCAGTTCGCCCCGTACGGGCTCAAGGTCGAGGCCGACGCCTTCCGCGCGAAGCTGCCCGGGATCGGCGAGCGCACGCTCGTGAACCAGATCGTGGTCGTCCCCGGCCACTCGCCCGACGAGATCGTGGTGATGGCGCACCGCGACGACGACGGGCAGGGCCCCGGCGCCAACGACAACGCCTCCGGGATCGCCGCGCTCGTCCAGCTCGCGCAGTCGTACGGGTCGTCGGCGGGCGCGCGCGCGGTCAGCCCGCAGCACACGCTCGTCTTCGTCGCGACCGACGGGGGCGCCTTCGGGTTGCTCGGCGCGCGCCGCTTCGCCGAGACGCACCAGGGGCACGTCGTCGCCGCGATCAACCTGACGGCGCTGGCCGGGCGGGGGCCGCCGCGAATGGTGCTGGCCGGCCTGGAGCCGCGGCTCGCGTCGCCGGCCGTGGTCGAGACGGCCGCGCAACGGGTGCTCGAACAGGCGGGACAGCGGCCGGCTCACGCAGGGGGGCTGGAGCAGCTGGTCGACCTCGCGTTCCCGTTCACGCTCTACGAGCAAGGCCCGTTGCTCGCGCACGCCATGCCAGCGCTCACGTTGACGAGCGGAGGCGAGCGCCCACCCGCCACCTTCGTCGACCGACCCGAGTTGCTCGACACCGGCAGCCTCACGCAGCTCGGGCGGTCGGCGCAGCAGCTCCTGCGCTGGCTCGACTACGGCGCGGAGCTCGCGCCCGGGACGTCGAGCTTCGTCTACTTCGGGCCGCGCGTGCTGCCCGGGTGGGCGATCGAGCTCGTGCTGCTGGCGATGCTGCTCCCGTTCCTCGTCTCGGCCGTCGACCTGTTCGCGCGGTGCCGCCGTCGGCACATCCCGCTCGCCCCGGCCCTGCGCAGCTACCGCAGCCGAGCGTGGTTCTGGCTCTGGGCGGCGCTGGTCTTCGAGCTGTTCGCGCTCGCCGGAGTGTGGCCGGCGGCGCCGGCGGTGCCGCTGCCTCCCACCGTCTCGCCGGCGACGGACTGGCCGATCGGCGGCCTGGTCGCGCTGCTCGTGCTCGCCGGGCTCGGGTGGCTCGTCGTGCGGCAGCGACTGACGCCGTGGCGACCCGTGTCGGCGACCGAGGAGCTGGCGGGAACGACGGCTGCGCTCCTCGCGCTCGCAGTCGTCGCGCTCCTGGTCGTCGCGACGAACATGTTCGCGCTGGTCTTCCTGCTGCCGTCCCTCCACTCGTGGCTGTGGCTCCCGCACGTCCGGCGAAAGCCGCTCGGGACACGCCTGGCCGTGCTCGGTGCCGGGTTCCTCGGCCCGCTGCTGCTGTTCGGCTCGTTCGCGGCGCGCTACGGGCTCGGCCTCGACACGCCGTGGTACCTCGCGGAGCTGACGGCGACGGGGTTCGTGCGCCTACCCGCTCTCGCGATCGCGATCGGCTGGCTAGCGGCCGCAGGCCAGGTGTCCGCGCTGACCGTCGGACGGTACGCGCCGTACCCGAGCGCACGCGAGCGCCCGCCGCGCGGGCCGCTCCGGGAGGTCGTCCGCCGCAGCGTCCTTACAGTGAGAGATGCCCGCCGTCGGCGGGCGGGCGCGGAGCGACGGGCAATGGAAGGTTGACGTGAGACGGTTCGCGAGGGTCACCGGAACGCTGCTGGCGATCGCCGGCGTCGCCATGCTCGTGTGGGTGGTCGTCGTCTGGCGCTGGCAGGACCCGTTCACCGCGCTGTACACGACCTGGAGGCAGCACCAGCTGTCGAGCAGCTACCACCGGCGCGCGGAGGCTTACCGCACGCCCCCCGTCGTGCCGGGCGCGTCGCTCGCGAGGACGACGGCGCAGATCCGCTCGGAGGCCAGGCGCTACCGCCTCGACTCGAAGCGGGGCCAGGCGATCGGCCGCATCCGCGTCCCCCGGCTCGGGCTGAACATGGTCGTCGTGGACGGCACCGACGACGCGACGCTGAAGAAGGGCCCCGGTCGCGACCGGCGGACGTACATGCCGGGCGAGGGGCAGCTCGTCTACATCGCCGGCCACCGCACGACGTACCTGGCGCCATTCGCGCACATCGAGCGGCTCGAGCCGGGCGACCTGATCACGCTCGAGGTGCCCTACGGCACCTTCACCTATCGCGTCTTCAAGCACCGGATCGTGGGCGCGAACGACCTCGCGGTCTTGCGCTCCCACGGCCGCGACGTGGTCATCCTGCAGGCGTGCCACCCGCGGTTCTTCGCGACGCATCGCTACCTCGCCTACGCGCGGCTCGTCCGGATCGAGCCGCGGGGCGCCCGGGCGTTCACGCCTCCGCCGACTGCGCTTGCCGCCGCGCCGCTCGCCTCGGCGCAGGGGTGAGCGTCCTCAGGTCAGTCTGAGATAGCGCACCGGCGCACCGGCGGCGAGCTCGCCGTCGCCGCGCGGCACCAGGACGAGCGCCCCGGCAGCCGCCGAGCGGGCGATCATGTGCGACTCCTGGCCCTTCACAGGCTCGAGCTCCACGGCTGCGCCGTCCTCGGCCGTCCGCAGGCGCGCCCGCACGAGCTCGTCGCGTCCGGAGTTTCGCGTGACCGCAGCCGAGAGCCTCCCCGGCTCGAACCGGGGCAACGGATCGGCCACGCCCTGCAAGGCGAGCACCGCGGGCCGGACGAACAGCTCGAAGGCCACCAGTGACGAGACCGGGTTTCCGGGCAGCCCGAACACGAGCGTCCGGTCGCGCACGCCGAAGGACACCGGCTTGCCCGGCTTGACCGCGACACGCCAGAAGACCTCGTCGACGCCGAGCTCGGCCTCGATGCGCCGGACGAGATCGTGTGGGCCTACCGAGACGCCGCCCGAGGTCACGAGCACGTCGTGCTCGAGCCCGCGTCGAAGCGCCTCCCGGTGGGCGTCGTCGGCGTCGGCCACAGCCGCCAGGCGCTCGACGGAGGCGCCCGCCGACCGCAGCTGCGTCTCGAGGATCAGCCCGTTGGCCTCGTAGACCTCGCCGGGCGCGAGCGGCTCGCCCGGCCGGCGAAGCTCGGTTCCCGTCGCGAGCACGGCGGCGCGCGGGACCGCGCCGCAGGCCACTTCGGCGACACCTGCCGCGGCGAGCGCGCCGAGCTGTGTTGGCCCGAGCCGCGCGCCGGCCGCCACCACGATGTCACCCTTGCGGAGATCGCCGCCCAGAGGGCGAACGTTGGCACCCGACTCCACCGGCTCCGCCACTTCCACCTTGTTGTCATACTCGACAACATACTCGATGGGGATGACGGCGTCGGCTCCTTCCGGGACGACGCCTCCGGTCGCGATCCCCATCGCTTCGCCGGCCTCGAGCGGACGGCCCGCAGGCCGGCCCGCCGCGACACGCGCGACCACCGGCAGCGTCGCCGGGACGTCCGCAGCGCGCACGGCGAAACCGTCCATCGCCGAGCTCGGAAAGGGTGGGAGATCGACGACCGCGAGCCCGGGCTCCGCGAGCACGCGCCCCGCCGCTTCGTCCAGCGGCACGCGTTCCGCCGGCAGAGGCTGCACGTGCTCGAGCACGAGCCGTTGCGCCTCCTTAATGCTCAGGAGCTCGGCCACGACCGCCGCATACCGTACGCGCGGCGGCTAGGCTCAGCCGCCGTGATCTCCGTCGTGGTGCCGGTTCACGACGAGGAGCGCACGGTCGCGCTCCTCTACGACGAGCTGGAGTCTGCGCTCCAGCCGCTCGATCAGCCGTGGGAGGCCGTGTTCGTGGACGACGGCTCGACGGACGGCTCCTTCGCCGCGCTGACTCGACTGCACAACGCGAGCGACAACGTGCGCGTGATCCGCCTGCGCAAGAACTTCGGCAAGGCAGCGGCGCTCGCGGCCGGATTCGCGCATGCCGAGGGCGACGTCGTGGTGACCATCGACGCCGACCTCCAGGACGACCCCGCCGAGATCCCGCGGCTGCTCGCCAAACTCGACGAGGGTTTCGACCTCGTGAGCGGCTGGAAGACGCGCCGCCGCGACCCGCTCACACGCAGAGTGCCGTCGAAGATCTTCAACTGGGTCACCGGCCGCGTGTCCGGCCTGCGTATGCACGACCTCAACTGCGGCCTGAAGGCGTACCGCGCCGAGGTCGTCGAGGGCCTGCGGCTCTACGGCGAGCTCCACCGCTTCGTCCCGGTGCTCGCGCACTACCGCGGGTACCGGGTCGCCGAGCTGCCGGTCAACCACCGGCCCCGCGAGCACGGCCGCTCGCGCTACGGGGTGGAGCGCTACGTCCGCGGCTTCCTGGACCTTCTGACGGTCTCGTTCATCGGGCGCTACCGGTACCGGCCGCTCCACCTCTTCGGCGGTTTGGGGTTGCTGCTCGGCGCGCTCGGGGTCGCCGTGCTCCTGTATCTGACCGCGCTGAAGATCGACGGGCACGCGATCGGCCAGCGGCCGCTGCTGATCCTCGGCGTGCTCCTAGTCGTGGTCGGGTTGCAGTTCTTCTCGCTCGGCCTGATCAGCGAGCTGATCACGAGCCAGCACGAGGAGCGAGCCGGGCCGCGGGAGCGCACGGAGTTGCACGTCGAGGACGTGCTCTCGTAGGAGGGCTCGGCGGAAGCATCGCTCGCGCTCGAGGTGCGATGCTCGTTCGGATGCGAGGACGCAGGGAGCACCGTCGCCACGGCTCTCGGCGCGACTGGGCGCGCCCGCTTCGGAACGAGAAGCTCGCAGCCCGAGGCCCTGACGGTCCTCTGTCGAATCCTCCGAAACGTCACGGTTCCGGCGCGAAGCCGTCACCCATGCGTGCGCCGCAGCCGGATAGGCTCGCAGTGGGGAGGAGGCTGGGTGCGCCTGAACCATGGGGCGTAAGGCGGGCGGCGACTCGAGACTGATGCGCGTTCTCTACTTCGGCACCTACGAGCGCAGCTACCCGCGAAACGCCCAGGTGATCTCGTGCCTGCGGCGAGCCGGCGTCGAGGTGGCCGAGCACCACGTGCCGGTCTGGGACGGGCGCCGCGACAGCTGGCGCGCCGGCGCCGGCGCAGCCGTGCGGCTCGGCGTGGCCGAGCTCCGGCTCCTGCGGCGGCCGCCGAACAGCTTCGACGTCGTGATCGTCGGCTATCCCGGCCACTTCGACCTGCCGGCGGCTCGGCGCGCCGCACGTGATCGTCCCGTCGTCTTCAACCCGCTCGTCTCCCTCACCGACACCCTCGTCACCGACCGCGGGCGGTTCCGACCCGGGTCGCCGGCGGCGCGATCGCTCGCGCGGGTCGACCGCCACGCCTTCCGCTCGGCCGACCTCGTCGTCGCGGACACGCGGGCCCACGCAGACCACCTCGCCGAGCTCGCGCGCCTGCCCCCCAGCCGCATCGAGGTCGCGTTCGTCGGCGCGGAGGAGCGCGTCTTCACGCCGAGGTGGGCTCCGCGCGAGCCGTTCACCGTGCTGTTCGTCGGGAAGCTGATCCCGCTGCACGGCCTCGAGACGATCCTCGGCGCGGCGCGGCTTGCGCCCGACCTGCGCTTCCGCCTCGTCGGAAGCGGCCAGCTGGACGAGCTCGTCCGCGGCCGATCCGCAAACGTCGAGTGGGTCCCGTGGGTCGAGTACGAGCGGCTGGCCGAGGAGCTGCACGGTGCCGGTTGCGCGCTCGGAATCTTCGGTACCTCCGCGAAGGCGCAGCGTGTGATCCCGAACAAGGCGTTCCAAGCGCTCGCCTGCGCGACGCCGCTCGTGACCGCCGACACCCCCGCGGCGCGGGAGCTCCTCGTCGACGGCGAGAGCGCGCTCCTCGTCCCACCCGGCGATCCCGACGCGTTCGCACAGGCGCTGCACAGGCTCGCGGCCGACGGCGGCCTCGCAGTGCGCCTCTCGGCCGGCGGCCGCGCCGCCTACGAGGCGCAGGCGTCAGAGGATGTCCTCGGCCGCCGCTGGCGCGGGCTTCTGGAGCGCGTCGCGTGACGCTCGCCCGACCGGCGGAACGGACGCTGCTCTGGCTCGCGATCGGCGCCTACGCCGCCGGGCTCTCCGCGCTCTCGATCCTGCGACACCGGGCCTTCTCGACGGGGCGCTTCGACCTCGGAAACATGGTGCAGGCCGTCTGGTCGACCGCTCACGGCCACCCGCTGCAGATCACCGGCCTGCGGGGCGACCAGATCTCGCGCCTGGGCGCGCACTTCGACCCGATCCTCGCCGCGTTCGCGCCGCTGTGGCTCGTCTGGCCCAGCCCGGACATGCTGCTCGTGGCCCAGGCCGTCGCGGTGGCGCTCGGGGCGCTGCCGGTCTTCTGGCTCGCGCGCAAGCACCTCGGCTCGGAACGAGCGGGCCTGGCGTTCGCGCTCGCCTACCTGATCTACCCGCCGACGCAGTGGCTGACGCTGAACGAGTTCCACCCGGTGGCGCTCGCGTGCCCGTTGCTGCTGTTCGCGATCTGGTACCTCGACGAGGGGCGCCTGCTCCCGTTCGCGGTGTTCGCGCTCCTCGCCGCGACGACCAAGGAGGAGATCGCCCTCGTGGTCGCGGGCCTGGGGATCTGGTACGTGCTCGTGCACCGGCGCCGCGCGGCCGGGGCCGCCATCGCCGTCGCCGGCGTCGCGGTTGCGCTGGTCGCGATCGAGGTGGTGATCCCGCACTTCAACCGGGCCGGCACGTCGAGCTTCTTCACGCGCTACAGCGAGGTCGGCAGCACTCCCGGCGGGATCGTGCACACAGCGCTCACCGACCCCTGGAAGATCGTCACGACGGCGTTCACCGGCCGCGGCCTCACCTACCTCGCGCAGCTCCTGCTCCCGCTCGCGCTGCTCGTCGTCCTGGCACCGCTCGCCTTGATCGCAGCGGTTCCGGAGCTCGCCGTGAACCTCCTCTCGGCGGCCACGACCCAGACCTCGATCCACTTCCACTACACGGCCGGGCTGATCCCGGTGCTGCTCGCGGCCGCCGTCTTCGGCGCGAAGCAGATCCCGCCGCGCGTCCCCGTCGCGACGCTGATCGTGGTCGTCGCGCTCGCCGCCAACTACCTGCTCGGGCCGATGCCGCTCTGGCGCTACTTCCCGGGCGGCGAGCAGCTGCAGGCCCACGCGGCCGAGGTGACCGAGCACGATCGGATCGCGTCCCGGGCGCTACGGCTGATCCCGGCCCACGCCGTCGTCAGCGCGACGAACTCGCTCGGCGCGCACCTCTCGGCGAGGCGGCGGGTGCTCAGCTTCCCGTACCTGCAGGATGCCCAGTGGGTCGCTGCCGACGAGACCGCGCCGGGCTACGCCGACCGGCTGGCTCCCTTGCCGACGGCGCTCCAGCTCTCCTGGCTGCGGCGCAACCCGGAGTGGCGGCTCGTCTTCGAGCGCGACGGCATCCTGATCTTCCACCGCGCGAGCGACGCCGCGAGCGCGACGTAGAGCGCGACCATCACCACGTCGCGCGCGATCAGCAGCCACACCGGCCACGCGACCCGGAAGAGCGCGTGGTAGTGGAAGAACCACACCTGGGCCAGCACGAGGGCGACCGCCGCGAGGGCGATCGCGACGGCATTGCCCGCGACGACGACGAGCGGAAGCAGCCAGACGAGGTACTGGGGCGAGAAGACCTTCGTGAACGCGATGAAGCCGGCGACGGCCGCCGCGAAGGCGACCGGGAGCCGTCCGCGCAGGTCCCGCGCCCGCGCGTAGAGCACCCACACGGTCACGACCGCCGCGGCCTCGAGCACCACCAGAAGCGCTGCGACCGCGTCCGCCGTCCCACCCGTGAGGTTCCGGCCGGCGACGCCCGTCGTCTCCACCACCTGTGCGCGGTAGAGGCCGAGCCGGTCGAGCACGAGCAGGACGGACGCGCCGAGGCTCTCGATCTGGAGGCCGCGCGAGGCCTGTGCGTGGAAGCTCTCGTAGACGCCGTGGGGCGAGTAGGCGGCGAACGGCGCGATCGCCGCCGCGGCGACCACGACCAGCAGGCCCAGCGCGACGAGGAGGCGACGCGTGCCGGCCCGCCGCCAGACGAGCCACGCCGCAAGCGGCACGAGCACGAGCGGGTAGACCTTCGTGGCGACGGCGAGACCGAGCACCGCGAAGGCCGGCAGCTCCCGGCCGCGCAGCAGGAGCCAGAGCGCGAGCACGGTCAGCAGCGCGGGCCACGCGTCGTAGGTGTTGAGCGAGATCGGCCCGAGCGCGACCGGCGAGAGCGCGAGCAGCCCGACCGCGACCCAGATCCGCCGCTGCGAGGCGCCGAGCTCGGCGAGCACCAGGGCGACGAGCACGATCGTCGCCGCGGCGCAGAGCGCCATCAGCGTCTTGAACGCGGCGTTGTAGTGCGCCTCGCCGAAGGCCGTCGGCGGGAGGAAGACGGCGAACGCGCCGGGCGGGTACTCGACGAAGACGTCCCGGTACGGCAGCGCGCCGTGGAGCAGCCGCTCCGCGTAGCCCTGGTAGACGTGGACGTCGCGGAACCGCGCCGCGCGGAAGAGGCCGCCGTCCGGGACGGCGCACGCAGCGAGGTAGACGGGGATCGCGACGAGCGCGGCGCGCAGCGCCGGCCTCACGTCAACGCCTCGGCGGAGGCGGGGGCGACGGTGGCGGAGGAGGAGGAGGCGTGGGCCCGGTCGTGATCGTCCGGCCGGTCGTCGCGGGAGGCGGAGGCGGGGGCGGGGGTGGGACCTGCGCGGTCGTCGTCGGCGTCGACGTCGTCGTGCTGCTCGTCGTCGGCGAGTAGTAGTAGGTCGTCGTGGGCCGCAGACTCGAGCCGTACTGGCCCTGGGTGAACGGCCTCCACACGACCGGGTCGCGCGGGGACGGCCACGTCAGCGCGGGCGTGTTCGCCAGCGCCCGCTGCATGAAGAGGTGCCAGATGGTCGCCGGGAAGGTGCCGCCGGCGACGGCGATCCCGTGGACGTTCTCCATCGGGATCTCACCGCGCGTGTAGCCGACCCAGACGGTCGTGGCGAGCGCGGGCGTGTAGCCGGCGAACCACGCGTCCTCGTGATTCTCGTTCGTCCCCGTCTTGCCCGCGGCCGGCGCCGGGAAGCTTCCGAGTGAGCCCTGCGCGGTGCCGTCACTCAGGACGTGCGTCAGCATCTCGGTTTCGGTGCGCGCGATCTGCGGATCGAGCACCTGTGCCGGGTGATCGTCCGCGCGAATGAGCGTCGAGCCATCCGGTG
>DASSQK010000045.1:0-3309 GCA_035702555.1 Gaiellaceae bacterium
GTCGGCGAGAAGGCCGGGCGGCTCTCCGACTGGCAGGCCTTCACCCTCGGGGTGACGCAGGGCCTGACCGAGCTGCTGCCGATCTCCTCGTCGGGCCATCTGATCCTCGTCCCGTGGATCGCGAACTGGCACTACCTCGAGTCCCACCCGAGCTTCAACAAGACCTTCGACGTCGCGCTCCACCTGGGGACGCTGGTCGCCGTCGTCGCGTACTTCTGGGCCGACGTCGTGCGCTACGTGAAGGCCTGGTTCCGCTCCGTCGCCGACCGCCGCATCGAGACGACCGACCAGCGCATCGCGTGGTGGATCTTCGCCGCCACGATCCCGGCCGCGCTCGCGGGGGCCGTCGGCGAGGAGACGATCGAGAACCACCTCGGCCAGCCGTACCAGATCGCGATCTTCCTGGTGATCTTCGGCGCCCTGCTGTGGCTCGCGGACCGGCTGCCGGAGGAGAAGCAGATCGGCCAGCTCGGGTTCTGGCCCGCCTTCGGGGTCGGCGTCTCGCAGATCCTCGCGCTGATGCCCGGGGTCTCGCGCTCCGGGGTCACGATCACCACGGGCCGCTTCCTGAAGCTCGACCGCGACTCCGCCGCCCGCTTCGCGTTCCTGCTGCTGATCCCGATCGTCTTCGGCGCCGTGGTCTACAAGGGCGTGAAGCACGTGCTGCTGGAGTCGCTTCCCGCCGGGTCGGTGGGGCCGTTCGTCGTCGGCACGCTGGCCGCCGCGGCGGTGGGGCTGATCGCGATCGACCTGCTGCTCGGCTACCTGCGCCGGCACGACTACACGATCTTCGTGATCTACCGCTTCGTGCTCGCCGCGGCGATCCTGATCGTGATCGCCAGCGGCTGGCGCGGCGCGCACTTCTAGACGCCTCTGTGACAACAGTGCGCCGAAAGGCGCACGGCGAGCGAAACCGCGGTCGGGCCGCCGGTATCGGTGAGGGCAATCGACCGAGAGGAGTTGCACATGCGCCTTCGCCGAAGACGCGTCTTGCTCGTCGCGCTGCCCCTGGTCCTCGTGGCCGGGGTGGCGCTGGCCGCCCAGCCGGACGGGCGGCGGCCGTCCACGGCCGTCATCAACGCCTGCGTGAAGAAGCGCTCGGGTGCCGTCCGGGTGGTCAAGGCCGGCGCGGCCTGCCGCCGCGGCGAGTCGCCCCTGTCCTGGAACGCGCAGGGCCCCGCCGGCCCGCGGGGCGCTGCAGGAGCCACCGGCCCCGCCGGGCCGTCGGGAGCGACCGGAGCCGCAGGTCCCAAGGGCGACGCCGGCGCCCGCGGCGCCACCGGCCCGGCCGGCGCCACCGGCCCGGCGGGCCCGAAGGGCGCCACCGGCGCGCAGGGACCGCCCGGTCCGGCGCTGTCGTCACTCGAGAGCCTGAACGGGATCGCCTGCCACCTCGGCGGCACCGCGGGCACGGTTTCCCTCACCTACGACACGGGCGGCGTCGCCACGCTCAAGTGCGCCTCCGGAGGCGGGGGCTCCAGCGGCGACATCCGGGTGAACGAGTTCATGACGGGCTCCACGGGAGCGGCGTCGAACGAGTTCGTCGAGCTCGTGAACGTGGGCGCGGCGGCAGCCGACGTCGGCGGCTTCAAGGTCGCCTACCGCTCCGCGGCCGGAACGAGCGACACGACGCTGGCGACGATCCCCGACGGCACGACGATCCCCGCGGGCGGCTTCTACCTCCTCGGAGGGAGCGGCTACCTCGGCTCGCAGACGCCCGACCAGACGTTCTCCGCGTCGCTGGCCGCCACCGGCGGCGGCCTCGCGGTGCGCGACGCGACAGGCGCGATCCTCGACTCCGTCGGCTACGGCGAGGCGACGAACGCCTTCGTCGAGGGCCACCCCGCGGCGGCCCCGCCGGCGACGGCGGCTCCGGGCAGCAGCGCCGACCGCATCCCGGACGGCCACGACACGAACGACAACGCGGCCGACTTCTCGGTGAGCGCGACACCCTCGCCGAAGGCGGCGAACCACTGATTCGCAGCGGGCGGGCGGCTCCGGCACCCGGGGCCGCCCGCCAATCACTCCAACGGGGCATGCCCGGCCGGGAAGGTCGCACCGATAGTGCGTACGCGGGGACAGCCCTGCATGGCGTACACACACGAATCTGCGGAAACTGCGGCTATTGGTCTCATCGATCAGCACTCGTTCGTTCGGTCGCTCTCGCCCGAGCTCATGCTCGTGGACCCGGAGCTGGCAGCACGAGCGCGTGAGCTCCTGCGGGAGCCCGATGAGGCCGGCGGAAAGGGCGAGCACATGTCGGCACTAGGCACGCACGTTGTCACCTCGGGAATGAGTCTCGGGCTCGAGCCACCGCTCAGCCCTCCTGTCGTCCGGAGCCCGATGGCCTCCGCGATGCCGACCGGCGACGGCCTCGCCGGGCTTCCGACGCCACCCCCGGCGATCCGGCCGCCCGAGAGCGCGGCGCCCGCGCCCGCCCCTGCGCCCCTCGCTGAGGTCCCGGCGCAGCCCCAGCCGGCGACCATGCCGGCCGCGGCGCCCGCGGCCCCCACCCCCGAGCTCGTCGCTCCGGTCGACACGACTGCGCCGGTACTGGACTACTTCGCGGCCGCGGAGCACGCTGCACCGGCTCCCGAGCCCGCACCGGTTCCTGCGACGGCCCCCGTCCCCGAGGCGGCCCCCGTCCCCGAGGCGGCTCCCGTCCAGGAGGCGGCTCCGGTCCAGGAGCCTGCTCCGGCGCAGGAGGTTGCTCCCGTCGAGCCGGCCGCTCCTGCGGTCGAGCCGGCCACGATCCCGCTGATGGCTCCTGCGCCCGCTCCCGCGGCGGAGCCGGTCGAGCTGGCGCCGATCGCGCCGGTCGAGCCGGCCCCGGCGGCGGCCGTCGCACCGGAGCCCGAGGTCGCGGCCGAGCCTGCGGCCCTCCCCCTGATGGCCCCCCAGCCCGTCGAGCTCGCGACCGACGAGGCGGCGCCCGAGCTGCCGGTCATGCCGGAGCCCGAGCCGCTCGTCGAGGAGGCGCTGCCGGTGCTCGAGCCGGCCGCCGTCGTCGAGACCATGCCGGCGCCCGAGCCCGCGCCGGAGCTGGAGGAGCTCTTCGCGGCGGCCACGCCGCAGCAGGTCGGCTTCAGTGTCGTCGTCCGCCTCAGGGACGGCGACGGCGTCGAGGTCGGCTCGTTCCGCGACTTCGGCACGGCCATGGAAGGCGCACAGGAAGTGATCGAGCAGTTCGCGACGGCGACGGACGGCCAGTGGCCCTTCTACGCCGGCCGGTTCATCCGCCCCGACCTGATCGTCTCCGTGGACGTGGTCGAGGGCGGTCTGGGCGCCTAGGCGCGACGGCCGACGTAG
>DASSQK010000046.1:0-18648 GCA_035702555.1 Gaiellaceae bacterium
CGGCCCGTACCGCCGGAAGGACAGGTTGGCCTAGCCCGACGGCTGGGAGCGCTAGCGGAAGAGGTCGCGCTCTGCGGGCATGACGAGGTCGCGGGCCGCCCCTTCGCCCCGCACGTCGACGCCGCGGATCACCGCCGCGGGGACGCCGCTCGTCTTGCCGAGCACGAGCTCGGCCGCGCCCGCCAGCTCGTCGGCAAGGGCGATCACCGTCGCGTGCAGCTCGTACCCGGCCCGGTCGCGCGTGCCCTTCAGGTCGAGCAGCGGCTGGACCCCTGCTGCGCCGATCGCGACGTCCGTCGTCCCCTGCCGCCACGCCCGGCCGAAGGAGTCGCTGACGATCACGCCGACCTCGGCGCCGCTGATTTCCCGCAGCCGCTCGCGCAGACGTGCGGCCGAGGCGTCGGGGTCGAGCGGCAGCAGCACCACCGTCTCCGGCTCCGGCGCGTTCGAGGAGTCGACGCCCGCCGACGCGCAGACGAAGCCGTGCCGGGTCTCCGAGATCACGAGCGGCGGCCTGCTCCGCACGACGCGCGCCGACTCGCGCAGGATCACCTCGTGGCGGCGCGCGTCCTCGCCGCCCGAGAGCTCGCGCGCCCGCTCGGACGGCTCGACGTCAGCCAGCCGCACGACGCGCCCCTCCGCCTTCGAGACCGCCTTCTGCGCGACGACGAGCACGTCGCCGTCCTCCAGCCCCGTGCGCTCCGCGATCA
Source organism: Gaiellaceae bacterium (assembly GCA_035702555.1). Classification (GTDB taxonomy): domain Bacteria; phylum Actinomycetota; class Thermoleophilia; order Gaiellales; family Gaiellaceae; genus AC-32. Next base: position 711 of record DASSQK010000046.1, read on the forward strand.
GCGCCGCGAGGTCGTCGCCCTCACGGATCTCCGGAAGGCCCTCGACCGGCCGGATCGAGATCACGGCAGACCGGTGAGCCGCAGCCCTGCGTGGACGCCGAGCTGCTTGTTCACGTTCAGGATCACCGCGGTCATGCCCTCGAGCGCGCGCGAGTTCGCGAGCGGGCCGCAGTCGACCGCGCGCCCGCCGACGAGGCGGCCGGCGAGCTCGAGCGCCAGCGTCTTCGCCGCCGGGTCGTCGCCGCAGATGAGGGCGTCCTGGTCCGGCGGCTCCGGGCCCGAGAGGTCGATCGCCGACACGGTCTGCAGGCCGGACGCGACCGGGGCGCGGAGCAGCGACGCGAGCGTCTCCGCGAGCGAGCCTTCCTCGAGCCCGGGGACGATCCCGATGTCCGTGAAGCGGAGGTCGCTCGCGACGCAGAGCACCGGCGTCTCCCCGATCGCGTCCGCGAGCTCGGCGCCGGTCTCGAGCGCCGCGTTCGACTTCGTCGCCAGCACGACCAGGTCGGCCCCGCGCACGATCTCGTCGTTGCTGCCGCCCTCGACGCCGAGCTCGAGGGCGCGCTCCTTTCCGCGCTGCGCGTCGCGCGAGCCGATGCGGACCTCCTCGCCGAGCCGGTGCAGGCTGCGGGCGAGCGCGCGGCCGAAGTTGCCGGTGCCGCCGACGATCGCGACCCTCACCGCAGCGCCCCGGCCGACTCGAGCACCGCCTCGGCGACACGGCTCCGGCTCGCCTGGTCGCTCATCAGCGTGCGCGTGACGATCAGGCGGACGTCCGCCTCCCCGTCCGCATCGGCCTCGTCGATCACAAGCGCGTCGATCAACCCCTTGTAACAGTCTGTTACTTGCTGGGGGCCGGTTCCGCCGGCGAGGCGGGCAAGCATCCGGTCGGCGGGGCCGCGGACCGCCTGGCCGCCGATCAACGGGCTGACCGCGACCGCCGGGGCGCTGCGGCGCTCGATCGCCTCGCGGATCCCCCGCACCGCGAGGATCGGGCCGACGCTCACGTAGGGGTTGCTGGGCGCGATCGCGACCAGGTCGGCCTGCGCAAGGGCCTCCAGCACCCCGGGCGCGGGGACGGCCGCCTCCGCCCCCTCGAAGCGGACGCCGTCGACCTCGTCCCGGTGGCCACGCGCGACGAACCACTCCTGGAACGGCAGCTCACCGGCCGGCGTGTCGAGCCAGGTGCGCAGGCGCCCGTCGGTGGCCGGCAGCAGAGCCGCCTCCAGCCCGAACGCCCGGGCGAGGCGCGCGGTCACCGCCGAGAGCGGCTCGCCGCTCCGCAGCGCCTGCGTGCGGACGAGGTGCAGCCCGAGATCGCGGTCGCCGAGCCGGAACCACGCCTCGCCGCCGAGCTCCTCCGCCGTCCCGAGCGCGTTCCAGGTCTCGTCGGCGCGGCCCCAGCCCTTCGACGCGTCGAGGCGCCCGGTGAGCGTGTAGAGAATCGTGTCGAGGTCGGGCGAGACGTGCAGCCCGAGAATCTCGACGTCGTCCCCGACGTTGCCGACGATCGTGAGCTCGCGTGGGTCGAGCGCCTCGGCGAGCGCGAGCGCCAGGCGCGAGCCGCCCAGCCCGCCCGCGAGCACGACGACCTTCACCGCGGCAGGCCGGTACGCAGCGCGTCGAGCGCCGCCGCCGTGTTCGGGCCGAGGTCGCCGTGGAGACGCTCCAGGTCCTCGAGCCGGTCGACGTCCTCGGCGAGGCTCGGGATCGCGGCGACGGCCGCGGTCACGCCGAGCCGGTCGGCCCGGTCGAGGAAGCGGTCGGCGCTGTTGGGCCCGTAGAGCGGCGCGAACAGGTGCGACGCGGCGAGCGCGAGCGCGTTCGTCGTCCCGTCGGCTGCGGGCACGAGCGCCAGCCCGCCCTCGGGCAGCGCTCCCAGGAGCGTGAGCAGGTCGCGCGGGCGCGCGCAGGGCAGGTCGGCGTTCACGACGAGGATCGGGCCCTCGCCGATGTGCCGCAGCGCCGCCTCGACGGCCGGCCCCTGACCTCCCGCGTCGTCCGCGACGACCACGGTGCCCACGGCCTCGGCCGCCGCACGGACGTCCTCGAACATCGCCTGCGCGATCCGGGCGCGAACCTCCTCCGGGGCCGGGGCGAGCCGCTGCTTTGCGGTCTCGCCGCGGAAGGGAACAACGACGGACGCCATGCCGCCAGGAGACTATCCACCGGTGCCCACGCCACCGCTGGACAACGCCGAGCTCGCCGCACGCCTCGACCAGCTCGCCTCGCTGCTCGACCTCGCGGGCGCTGGGCCGTATACGGCTCGGGCCTACCGGCGCGCCGCGGACCTGATCCGGGCCACGCCCGCACCCGTCGCCGAGCTCGTGCGGCAGGGCCGCGCGCGGGAGCTGCGCGGGATCGGGCCGGGGATCGAGCGGCGGCTCCGCGAGCTCGTCGAGACGGGCGAGATCGCCGAGCTACGCGAGCTGGAGCGCGAGGTCTCGCCGGAGCTCGCGGGCCTGGGGCGGTTCCTCGGCGTCTCGGTCAGGCGGATGCTGGAGATCGGCCGCGTCCTCGGCGTCCGCACCCTCGCGGAGCTGCGGCAGGCGGCGGACGAGGGTCGCCTGCGCGAGGTGCCCGGGATCGGCCCGGAGACCGAGCGGAAGCTCAGGGCCGCGCTCGCGCGGGAGCCGGAGCCCGCCGCTCCGCGTCCGCTCCAGCTGCACCGGAGCCGGCCGCTGGTCGCGGCGATCGCCGAGGCGCTCGGCGGGCTCGCGGCCGGAGACCCGCGCCGCTGGCGGGATGCGTCGGAGCACCTCGCGGTCGTCGTCGGCGCCGAGGAGGCGACACCGGTGCTGGAGGCGTTCGAGGCGCTCCCGCAGATCGTGGCCGTGGTCGAGCGCTCCGAGCGGGGTGCGCTCGGGGTCACCGTCGAAGGCGTGCCGGTCGAGCTGGTCGTCGCGGCCCCACCGCGCCTGGGCACGGAGCTCGTGCGCGCGACCGGGTCGGCCGACTGGGTCGCCGCGCACGAACCGCTGCCGGAGGCGGCCGACGAGGAGGCGGTCTTCGCCGCGCTGGGCCTTCCGTTCCTGCCGCCGGAGCTGCGCGAGGCAGGCGCCCCCGCGGCGACACGGCTCGTCGAGGTGCTCGACATCCGCGGCGACCTCCACTGCCACTCGACCTGGTCGGACGGCAGGGCGACGGTCTACGAGATGGGCCTGGCCGCGCAGGAGCGCGGCTACGACTACCTCGCGATCTGCGACCACACCGTCAGCGTCGGCGCGGTGCCCGGGCTCGACGCGGACGGCGTGCGCCGCCAGGCCGAGGAGATCGCACAGGCGAACGAGCGGCTCGCGCCGTTCCTCCTCCTGCGCGGCACGGAATGCGACATCCGCCGTGACGGCTCGCTCGACCTCCCCGACGACGTGCTGGCCGGGCTCGACTGGGTGCAGGCGAGCGTCCACGCCGGCCAGCGCGGCTCGCGCGAGGAGCTGACGAAGCGCGTGCTCGCCGCGCTCGACTCGCCGTACGTCAGCTGCCTCAGCCACCCGACCGGCCGGCTGATCGGCCACCGCCCGCCGAACGCGGTCGACCTCGAGGTCGTGCTCGCCCGCCTGGCCGAGCAGGGACGGGCCGTCGAGGTGAACGGCCTCCCTCCCCGGCTCGACCTCCGCGACGAGCACGTCCGCCTCGCGCGCGAGGCCGGCGTGAGCGTCGTCTGCTCGACCGACGCCCACTCCACGCGCGGGCTCGGGAACATGGAGCTCTCCGTGGCGACGGCCCGGCGGGGAGGCGCCGCGCCGTCGGACGTGCTCAACACGAGGCCGCTCGCCGAGGTGCTCGAGCGGCGCTTCGGCCGCTAGACCGTCGCCGCCATCGAAAGCCGACTAGGGCGCCGCGGAGCCGGGCCCGCGGGTCGCCCACTCGCGCAGCTCGAACCAGTGGGTCTTCCCCAGCGCCTCGGCCACCTGCGGGTCGGTGTGCGCGCCGTAGAAGACGTTGTGGTCGAGGTCGGCGCAGACGGCGACGTCCTGGAGGGCCACGTCCTGCAGCTCGGCGAGCGCCTCGGCCGGGAGCCGCGCCTCGGCGACGGTGTAGTGCATGAACTGCAGCTGCGGCGCGACCTCCATCAGCATCGGCCAGTCGGGACAGGTCCGCGAGCTCACAGCGGCTCCAGCGCGCTCGGGGAGGAGGCGAGCGTCCAGTCGCCCTCGAACCGGAACCAGCCCTGCTGGTCCTCGTCCGGGAAGACGCTGAACTCGATCGCGGGGTCGAGCCGGTGGAACTGCAGCGTCGAGTCGAGCCGGGAGAGCGCGACGGAGACCTGGAAGCGCCCGTCCGCGAGCGGCAGCCGCGGGCACGTGAAGACGAGCTCGGTCTCCCCGGGCTCGCCGTCCCAGCCCAGCGTGTCCGCCTCGCTCTCGTTCACCCCCAGCAGCGAGCCGTTCGCGTCGCGGAACTCGACCGTCACGCGCGGCGGCTCGATCTTCTCGTCCACCCTGATCCGGAGCCGGACGACGAGGGCCTGCCCGGACAGGAACTGCCGGCGCTCGTTGCCCTCGGCATCCTCGAGCCGCACCTCGGCGATCCGCGCCTCGCCGGTGCCCCACTCGCGCAGGCCGGCCCCGCGCTCCACCGGCCGCTCCTCGCTCGCGAGCAGCCGCTGGTACTCGGCGATCGAGTCGCGCGCGGGCCCGTCCGCGAGCAGCTCGCCGCCGCTGAGCAGCATCGCGCGCTCGCAGAGCCGCTCCACCGCGGGCGCCGAGTGCGAGACGAAGAGCAGCGTGCGGCCGCGCGCCTTCAGATCGAGCACCTTGTTCATGCACTTGCGCTGGAAGGCCTCGTCTCCGACCGCGAACACCTCGTCGAGCAGGAGGAGGTCTGGGTCGAGGTGCGCCGCGACCGAGAAGCCGAGGCGCATGTACATCCCCGCCGAGTAGGTCCGCACCGGCACGTCGATGAAGCGCTCCAGCTCGGCGAACGAGACGATCTCGTCCATCTGCGACTCGACGTACCGCCGCTTCAGGCCGTAGATGGCGCCGTTCATGTACACGTTCTCCCGGCCCGTGAAGTCCGGGTGGAAGCCGGCTCCGAGCTCGAGCAGCGAAGCGACGTCGCCGGCGACTTCGAGCCGCCCGCCGGAGGGCCGGAAGATCCCGGCGATCAGCCGCAGCAGCGTCGTCTTGCCCGACCCGTTGCGGCCGATCACCCCGACCGCCTCGCCGGGATCGATCGAGAACGAGACGTCGCGGACGGCCCAGACCTCGGTGCGACGGAGCTGCCGCCGCCGCAGGACCGCCTCCTTGAGCGTCACCTGTGGCTGCGGGTAGACGAGGAAGCGGCGCGTGACCGCCTCGGCGCGCACGGCTCCTGGCTTCATGCGCCTGAGGGTACCGCCCGGACCTTCTCGACCAGGCCGGCCACCGCGCGGATGAACGCCGGGTCGTCGTTCAGCGACTCGATGCGGTCGAGTTCGAGGCCGAGCTGCTGCGCCTTCTCGCGCGCCTCAACGTCGAGGTCCCACAGGATCTCGAGGTGGTCGGAGACGAAGCCGACCGGCGCCACCAGCACCTTGCTCACGCCCTCGGCCGAGAGTCGCTCGAGCTCGTCGAGGATGTCCGGCCCGAGCCAGGGCTCGCCGGTCGGGCTCGCGCTCTGGAAGGCGAACGACCAGCGGTCGCCGAGCCCGGCGCGATCGGCCACCAGCCGCGCGGTCTCGAGCAGCTGCTCCTGGTAGGGATCGCCCGAGGCGAGGATCCGCTCCGGAAGCGAGTGCGCGGTGAAGACGACCCAGGCGTCGGTGCCACGGACGCGGTCCGCGACGACCTCGACGAAGGCCGGGTCGTCGTGCCAGCTCTCGACCAGCGTCAGCTCGGCGTCACGGCCGGCGAGCGCCGCCTCGAGCCGCTCGCGGTACTCGCCGACCGACATGCGCGAGTAGTGCGGTGCGAGCACAACTCCGATCAGGCGCGTGGCGCCTCCCTCGAGGGCGCGCTCGACGGCCTCAGCGATCCGCGGCTGCCAGTGCTTCATGCCGACGAGGACGGGGATGTCGAGCTCGCGCTCGAGCGCGACGCGCTGCGCCTCCGTCAGCTCGTCGAGCGGCGAGCGGCCCCCGATGCGCCGGTAGCGCTCCGCCAGCTCGGCGACCGCCTCGTCCGAGACCGGCCGCCCGCCGCGGATGTCCTCGAAGTAGGGCCGGATGTCCTCGGCGGTCGCCGGGCTGCCGTAGGCCATCAGGATGACCGCGTCGCTCACGCCGGCACCATCGTCGCCTCGTGCACCAGCCGCACGAGCCGGCCGAGCAGGTCGGGATCCGTCTCCGGCAGCACGCCATGCCCGAGGTTGAAGATGTGGCCCGGGCGGCCTGCCGCGCGCTCGAGCACGTCCCGCGCACCGGCCTCCGCGCGCTCCCAGGGGCCGAGCAGCGCCGCGCCGTCGAGGTTCCCCTGGATCCCGCGGTCGTGGCCGATCCGCTCCCAGGCAGCGTCGAGCGGAAGGCGCCAGTCGACGCCGATCACGTCGCCGCCGACCGCGGCGCGCTCCTCCAGCAGGTGCGCATCGCCCGTCGCGAAGTGGATCGTCGGCACCTCCACGGCCTGAAGGACGCGCGCGGAGTACGGAGCGACGAACTCGCGGTAGTCGGCGACCGAGAGCGCGCCGACCCAGGAGTCGAAGAGCTGGATCACGTCCGCGCCCGCGCCGGCGCAGGCACGCACGTAGAGCGCAAAGGCGTCGGCGAGCTTCTCCATCAACGCGTGCCAGACCTCGGGCTCGCCGTACATGCACGCCTTCGTGCGCTTGAACTCCCGCGTCGGCTTCCCCTCGATCAGGTACCCGGCGACGGTGAAGGGGCCGCCGGCGAAGCCGACGAGCGCCTGGTCGCCGCGCAGCTCGTCGCGGACGAGCCGCACCGACTCGAGCACCCACGGCACCGACTCCTCCGGCTCCGGCACCACCAGCCGCTCGACGTCGGCCACGGTCGCGATCGGCTGCGCGATCACCGGCCCGACGTTCTCGACGAGCTCGACCTCGACGCCCATCCCGAGGACGGGCAGCATGATGTCCGCGAACATCACGGCCGCGTCCACGTCGTGGCGCAGGACCGGCTGGAGCGTGACCTCGGCGCAGAGCTGCGGCTGGCGCGCGATCTCGAAGAGCCCGTACTTCCGGCGCAGCTTGCGGTACTCGGGCAGCGAGCGGCCGGCCTGGCGCATGAACCACACCGGCGTGCGCTCGACGGGCTCGCGCCGGCACGCACGGACGAGGAGCGGCGCCGTCATCTAGAGCGCCGCGGCCAGCTGGTCGTCGACCCGGCGGTAGACGGCCGCCCCCAGCGCGAGCGCGACGAAGGCCGCGACGACGGTGTACACGGTGTCGCCGGCCGGCGGCAGGTCGCCGAAGAAGAGCGGGTCGCGGACGGCGATCAGCGGCGGGGTGACGAAGTTGCCGTAGTGCAGGAGGTCGGCGAGCACCGGGTGCTCGTGGATCTTCGGCAGCTGCTCGAACGTGTAGAAGATCGGCGTCAGGAAGAACCACGGCAGCATCACGGTCGCGACCAGGTGCTCGACGTCCCGGAAGACCACCGTCGCCGAGGCGACGATGATCGCCAGGCCGCTGACGATGGCGACCACCGGCACCATCAGCAGGAGCGCCGCCCAGAAGGTCGAGCGCGTCGCCGGGATCACCGCCAGGTTCAGCGCGAGCACCACCACGAGCATCACCGCGACGCTGACGAGGTTCGTGCCGACGACCGCCAGCGGGAGCAGCTGCCGGGGAAACCGGACCTGCTTCACGAGGTTGGCGTGGCCGATCAGGCTCGAGCTCGCCGAGAGCAGCGTGCTCTGGAAGAAGATCCAGACCAGCAGCCCACTGAGGACGAAGAGCGGGTAGTGCGGGATCGAAAACGCGCGCCACAGGACCGAGAAGACGAGCGTGTAGACGGCGACGAGCACGAGCGGGTTGACGAGCGACCACGCCACCCCGAGCAGCGAGCCGCGGTACTTGACGCGCAGCTCGCGCCGGAAGAGGTTCCGGAACAGCTCGCGGTAGCGAAAAAGGTCTGCGTAGACCGCCATTCGCGGCCAGTGTAGTGGTCCCGTAGAATCGGCCGGCGTGAGCTCTCGCCCGGGATCTCGACGGCCCGCGAGCGGGGGCGGGGGCCGCCTCCACGACCTCGGGCAGGACTTCGACCGCGGCCACCGCACGTACGTCGAGAACCTGACCCCGGCCGCCAGGCTGTGGCTGCGGACGAAGCCGTTCGGCGCGCCGCCCACCGAGGAGCTGGCGCAGTGCCTGCGCACCTTCGCGCACCTGGTCGAGCTGCTCCAGCTCGGACTGCGGGCGCAGGTCCTCGACGTCGGCTGCGGGCCGGGCTGGCTCAGCGAGTTCCTCGCTCGCTGCGGCTACTGGGTCACCGGCGTCGACATCTCGCCCGACATGGTCGAGATCGCGCGCGAGCGGGTCGCCGCGATCGACGGGCCGGTCGGCGAGGACGTCGAGGCGGTGGCGGAGTTCCACGCGCTGCCGGTCCGCGAGATGCCGTGGACGGGGCGCTTCGACGCGGCCGTCCTCTACGACACGATGCACCACTTCGACAACGAGCTGGACACGCTCGAGGTCGTCCGCAGGACGCTCGTCCCGGGCGGGCAGCTCTACATCCACGAGGGGGTGAAGCCACCGCCGGGATCCGAGGCCGAGCGGAACCTCGTGGCGGAGATGGAGCGGTATGGGACGCTCGAGTCGCCGTTCGACCCCGCGTACCTCGTCGAGGTCGTGGAGCGGGCGGGGTTCGTCGACGTGCGGCGCCTCGTCGAGGTGGACGAGCTGCTCGAGCTCGATGGGGCCGAGGAGCGACGAGGGTTGCTGGGACGGCTCCGCTCGACCCCGGCGGGCGGCGACCGCGCCCTCGCGCAGGCGTCGCGGCGGCCGACGTTCAACATCGTCCACGCGTTCAACCCCGCCCCCGGCGGCACCGGTGCCGCGGCCGACTTCCTCGCCCGCATCGAGCTCGGCGAAGGCGGGTGGCTCCAGGCGGGAGACGAGTGGCGCATCCGTATCGCGGTGACGAACGCCGGCCGCGCGTTCTGGCCCGCCGGGCGCCGGTTCCCCTTCCCGAAGGGCGCCGTCACCGTCGCGCCCTACGTCGCCGGGGCCGACGGCGGACGCGAGCGCGAGCTCGCGCGCGTCGCGCTGCCGCAGTCGGTGTCACCCGGCGAGACGGTCGAGGTCGAGCTCGTGGTCCGGCCGGAGGACGCGGCAACCGGGCGGGTCGCCGTCGACCTCGTGCGCGAGGGGCTGCAGTGGTTCTCCGAGGGCGGCTCGGAGCCGCTCGTCCTGCCGCCCGCGCGCGTGTAGCGGCGAGTGCGCATCGTCGTCGACGTCAGCCCGCTCTCGCGCCCGCGCACCGGGATCGGGAACTACCTCCGCGGGATGGTCGCGGGGCTCGTGGAGGCCGGCGGCGACGGGCACGAGGTGGTGGCGTTCGGGCCGTCGGGCCCGAACGGGCGGAAGCGGATCCGGACGGCGCTCGAAGGGCTCGGCGTCGAGGTCCGGACGCCGCTCGCCCCGCACGCGGTGCGGACGGCCTGGAGCCGTTCCGGCCGCGTGCCGGTCGAGCGCTTCGCCGGGCGGCTCGACGTCTTCCACTTCTCGGACTGGATGTACCCGCCCCAGCGCGGCGGCCTGCGCGCCACGACGGTGCACGACCTCGTGCCGCTGCGCTTCCCCGGCTGGGTCGAGCCGGAGACGGTGCGCATGCACGGGCCGAAGTACGAGCACGCGGCGCGCACCTGCGACCGGATCTTCGTCAACTCGCGCTTCACCGGCGGCGAGGTGGTCGAGCTGCTGGGCGTCTCCGAGGAGCGCGTGCGGGTCGCGTATCCCGGGATCGACCCGCGCTTCCGGCCGGAGGGCGACGCGGCCGACCTCGGCGGGCCCTACGTGCTCGCGGTCTCGACCCTCGAGCCGCGGAAGAACCTGCCCGCCCTCGTGGCGGCGTTCGTCGAGCTGCGCCGGCGCAGGCCGGAGCTGTCGCTTGCGATCGCGGGGCTCGAGGGCTGGGAGCGCGAGCCGCTGGCGGCCGAGGGCGTGCGGCTGCTGGGCTTCGTTCCCGACAAGGAGCTGGCGCGGCTCTACCGCGGGGCGGCGGCGTTCGCGTACCCGGCGCGGTTCGAGGGCTTCGGGATGCCGGTCGTCGAGGCGCTGGCCAGCGGCGTGCCGGCGGTCGTCTCGTCGCACCCGTCGCTGGACGAGGCCTCCGGCGACGTCGCGCTGCGCGCCGATCCCGACAGCCCCGTCGCCTTCGCGGACGCGCTCGAGCACGCGCTCGACTCGCCTCGCGGAACCGGCGTGGAGCACGCCTCGCGCTTCACGTGGCGTGCGTGCGGCGAGGCCGTGCTCGGCGGCTACCTAGACTGAGCCGCGTGCCGCTGAGGGTGGGCTTCGACGTCTCGGCGCTCGCGCTGACGCGGGCTGGCACGGCGCGACACATCAGCTCGCTGCTCGCGGCGCTGGAGGACGAGGATCTCGAAGTGCGCCGCTACGCCCTCGGCGGCTCCTCGCGCGCGCTCGTCCCGGTGCGCGACGTCGGCTGGTACCTCGGGGCGCTCCCGCTGCGCGCGCGGCGCGATCGCCTGGACGTGCTCCACTGCCCGACCCAGCGGGCGCCGACGCGATCGAGCGTGCCGCTCGTCGTCACCGTCCACGACCTCGCCGTTCTCCGGCATCCCGAGACGTTCAACCGCTGGACGCGCGAGTACTCGCGGCTTGTGCTGCCGCGGGTCGCGCGGGCGTCGACGCGGCTGATCGCGGTCTCGGAGTTCACCAAGCGGGAGCTGCTCGAGCTGCTGGACGTGGCCGAGGAGAAGGTGCGCGTCGTCCCGAACGCCGTCGGCGAGCCGTTCGCCCGCGAGGGTGAGGCAGCCGAGGGCGACTACCTGCTCGCGGTCTCGACGCTCGAGCCGCGCAAGAACCTGCCGCGGCTCGTCGAGGGCTATCGGCGCGCCAGGCTGAACGGCATGCCGCTGCTCGTCGCCGGCGCGGCCGGCTGGGGCGACGTGCGCGTCGAGGGCGACGGCGTGCGCCTGCTCGGCGAGGTCGGAGACGACGAGCTGGCGCGGCTCTACCGGGGCGCCCGCTGCGTCGCCTACGTCTCCCTCTACGAGGGCTTCGGCCTCCCGGTGCTGGAGGCCATGGCCTGCGGCGCGCCAGTGGTGGCCGCGCGGACCGGCGCGCTCGAGGAAGTCGCAGGCGACGCTGCCGTGCTGGTCGACCCGCTCGACGCGGACGCCATCGCGGCCGGGCTGCACGAGGCGATCGACCGCGGCGACTACCTGCGCGAGCGGGGCCTCGAGCGGGCCGGCGCCTTCTCCTGGCGCGAGGTCGCCCGCCGGACGGTCGACGTGTACCGCGAAGCCGCCGCGTGAGCGCACCGCTCGTCGTCGTCGACGCCGACGTGCTCGGCCGGCAGCGCACCGGCGACGAGACGTACGTGCGCTCCCTGCTGCGCGAGCTCGCCGCGGCGGCGCCCACCGATCTCCGCCTGGGCGCGATCACTCGCAGGCCGGACCTCGTGCCAGAGGGAATCGAGGCGGTCGAGCTGCCCGCCCGCAGCCAGGTCGCGCGGATGGCGTTCGCCGTGCCCCGCCTGCTGCGGCGCCTCCGCCCCGCGCTCGCGCACTTCGTCCACTCGCTCCCGCTCAGCTGCCCGTCTCCCGCGGTGTTGACCGTGCAGGACCTGTCGTTCGAGCGCGACGCCGGCGTGATGGGCGCCCGCGACCGCCTGATCTTCCGCGCCGCGGTCCCGCGCTCGGCTAGGCGCGCCGCCCGGGTGCTCGCGATCTCGGAGCTCACCCGCCGCGACCTCGTCGAGCTCTACGGCATCCCGGAGGAGAAGATCGTCGTCACCCCGCTCGCCGCCGACCCCGCCTTCTCGCCGGAGGGGCCGGCCGCGGACGGCCCGTCGTACGCGCTCTTCGTCGGCGCGCTGCAGCCGCGCAAGGAGCCGACCGTGGCGATCGAGGCGCTCTCGCTGCTCGGCGACGAGGGGCTCCGCCTCGTGCTCGCCGGCCCGGACACGGGCGGTCGCGCCGATACCGAGCGCGCGGCCGCCGAGCTCGGCGTGGCCGATCGCGTCGAGCTTCGCGGCCACGTGCCACAGGCGGAGCTCGCGGCGCTCTACCGCGGCGCCGCCTGCCTGGTCTTCCCGAGCCGCTACGAGGGCTTCGGCCTGCCGGTGCTGGAGGCGATGGCCTCCGGAACGCCGGTCGTGGCGTCGAGCGCCGGCGCGCTGCCCGAGGTCGCCGGCGACGCAGCGATCCTCGTCGAGGAGCGGAACGCCCCCGCGCTCGCCGGCGGGATCGAGCGCGCGATCGCCGACCGTGAGCGGCTGCGCGCCGCCGGCCTCGAGCGCGCGCGCCGCTACTCGTGGGCCGAGACCGCGCGGCTGACCCTCGAGACCTACCGCGCGCTGCTGTGACCACCGCCGCGATCGTGATCTGGACCCCCGGCGACCCGGATCCGGGGCCGTGCCTCGACTCGCTCGCGCCGCAGGTGGAGGAGCTCGTCCTGACGGTCAACCCGGGCGGGGAGCCCTCCACGCGCGCCGCGACCGTGATACGGAACGCGCGCACGCTCGGCTTCGGCGCCAACATCAACCGCGGCGTCGCCGCCACCACCGCCCCGTTCGTGATCGCCTCGAACCCGGACATCGAGGTGACGCCGGGGGCGGTCGCCGCGCTCACGGCCTTCGCCGAGGCGCATCCGCGCTGCGGGATCGCGGGGCCGCAGCTGCGGTATCCCGACGGGCGCTGGCAGCCCTCGCGGCGGAGCTTTCCCACCGTCCGCGGCACGCTCGTCCGCCGCACACCGCTGCGCCGTTTCATGCACCCCGAGGAGCGGCAGCGGCACCACTACCTCCTCGACGAGCGCCCGGAGAAGCCAGCCGAGAGCGACTGGTTCCTCGGCGCGTTCCTGCACCTGCGGCGCGAGCTGCTGGAGGAGCTCGGCGGCCTCGACGAGGGCTACCGCCTCTACGGCGACGACATCGACCTCGCCTACCGCGCCCGTGAAGCCGGCTGGGAGCGCTGGTACGTCCCGGAGGCGGTCGTGATCCACCACCACCAGGCCGTCACCGACCGCCGCTTCCTGACGCGCCGGACGCTCTGGCACTGGCGGAGCATCCTGCGCTTCGTGCGCAAGCACCCCGAGAGCCTGCGGGGGCTCTAGCCTCCCCGCTGCGTCTCGCGGAGCCCTTCCGCGATCTCGTCGAGCGCCGGGCCGCCGGGCGACAGGCCGACCTCGCTCGCGGCCACGGCGACATCCCTGCGCACGGCGTCACGGACCGCCTCGCCGCCCGCGGCCTCCTCCAGCGCGGCGACGTACGCCTCAGCGACCCGTTCCAACCCGTGCTCGCGTGCGCCGTGGGCCCGCGCCGCCGCCGCCATCGAGGCGCGCAGTCCGGCGTCCCCGGCAAGGCGCTCGAGGTGCGCCGCGAGCACGTCGACCTCGTCGCCGCCGACGGGCACCTTGAGCGCGACCTCGTCGGGCAGCTCCGAGAACCAGCCGATGTCGCTCACGATCTGCGGGCAGCCGGCCTCGAGCGCGCGGACTGCGATCCCGGACGTCTCGCCCATCGTCGGGTAGCGCAGGCTCACGCAGATGTCCGTCGCAGCGAGCAGCGACCAGAGCCGGTCCTCGGACACGTAGTCGAAGTGCAGCCCGTCCGCGGGCAGCTCGAAGTCGACCCCGGGCGCCACCGAGCCGACGAGCAGCAGCAGCGCCTCGGGCCGCCGTTCCTGGAACCGCCGGAAGCCCTCGAGCAGCTTCGGCACCCGCTTCGCGGGGTTGAGGTGGCCGAAGCTCCCGACGATCAGCCGGTCCTGCGGCAGGCCCGCATCCGACACCTCGGCCGGAATCGGCCAGGCGGCGAGAGGGATCCGCCAGACCGGCCCACCGAAGCCCTGGTCGCGCACCCGGCGCTCGACGTACGCCGAGTGGACGATCACGCCCGTCGCGTACGACAGCACCTCCCCCGTGAGCGGGTACTCGTGGGCCCGCCGCTCCCAGGCCGGGGGTAGGAGCCCGTCGATCACGCCGTGGGCCAGCATCCGGCCGACGACGCCGGCCTCGCGTTGCATCGCGTCGAGGTAACCGTCGGCGTCGCCCCGGCCGACGGTCATCCCCGCGATCAGGTGGTGCAGGACGAAGTCGTGCAGGACGACGACGCCCGGCCGCCGCCGCAGCTCCTCGACGACCCACGCGTGGTGCCGGGGGTCGTTGCCCACGTGGTAGAGCGCGGCGTCGCCTCCAGGCGCGCCCCGGCCCCACCGGCGCCTGCCCCGGCGCGCGACCTCGACGTCGATCCGCTTCTCGAGCTCCGGGAGCAGCATCGCGCTGTAGTCCGCGATGCCGGACCGCTCGGGCGGCAGCGGCGAGTAGTAGGCGACCTTCACGAGAGCAGCCGCTCGACCACGCGGTCCCACGAGAGCAGCTCGGCCACGCGCCGGCCGGCCTGCCCCCACTCCTGCGCGCTGCCGCGGTTCTCGCCGAGCCACGAGCACGCCTCCGCCAGCGCCGCGGGAGCCGGCTCGCAGACGAGCCCGTTCGCCCGGTCCCGTACCACCTCCAGCGGGCCGCCCGCGTCGGTCGTCGTGACGACGGGCTTCTCGGCCAGGAACGCCTCGTACGGGACGAAGCCGAAGTCCTCGTCGACGGGTGCGTAGAACACCGCCAGGCAGCGGGCGTAGAGGTCGGTCAACTCCTCGTCGGAGACTCGGCCGGCGAAGACCGCGCGCCCGTCGAGGCCGTGCCGCTCCGCGAGCTCCTCCAGCCGTCCGCGATCGGGCCCGTCGCCGGCGATCACGCACTGCAGCGACGGCCGCACGGCGAGCGCGTCAAGCAGAAGATCGACGCGCTTGGCCCGGTCGAGCCGGCCGACCGAGAGGACGAAGTCGCCATACTCGTCGCAGCGGTAGGGCAGCTCCTGCGGCGGGCACGGGAGCACCTCGGCGGTCAGGCCCGTCGAGCGCTCGAGCCGCCCGGCCACGTTCGCCGAGGTCGCGAAGAGCGCGCGCGCCTCGCCGAGCGCGAGCTTGTCGAGGCGGTGCACGGCCCGCCGCGTGGCGCGGCCTTCCGCCGAGTCGTCGAACTGCCCGAGTTCGGTGCCGTCGAGCTCGTAGGCCTGGCGAAACTGGTGCAGCAGCCAGACCACCTTGCGGGGGTGCCGGACCGCATAGGACGGAAACTTCGTCGCGATCACGAGGTCGATCGGCGCGCCGTCCGACTCCTCGAGGTCGAGCAGCCGCCAGAGGAACGCCTGGGTCAGCACGCGCTCGCCGGGGTACCACTTGAACGGCACGGTGACGAGGTCGACCTGGTGGTCGCGCTCGCGCAGCTCGTCGACGAGGCGCTCGCAGAGGATCTCGGCGCCGCCACGGATGAACGGCACCTGCGGCAGGCAGACCGCGATCCTCATGTGCGGGCGACGATCGCGTAGTCGAGCGGCCCGAACAGCAGCTCGTTCAGCCGGGCGACGTTGGCCGCGATCAGCGGGTCGGCCGGCTCGGCCAGCCGCTCCTCGGGCGCGTTCAGGAACCGGAGCTCGACCGATCCGAAGCCGGCCTGGCGCGCGAGCAGCTCGAGCGTCTCGGGCACGAGCGGCTGGGCGTGCGTGAGGTCGGCGTAGTAGTTCCGCAGCGCTAGCGGCGAGAGCGGGTTGATCGTCTCCGCGACGAGCAGGCCGCCGGGGCGGAGCTTCACTGCCGCGAGCTCGAGCAGCCGCACGAGCGTGGGCGCCGGAATGTGCTCGACGAGCTGCGCCGCGAAGACGCCGCCCAGCGAGCCGTCCTCGAGCGCCTCCAGGTGCTGCACCGCATCCCCCTGCTCGACGTCGAGCCCTTCGCCGCGGGCGAACGCGACCATGTCCGCGTCGAGGTCGACGCCGCGCGCCGCGATCCCGGCCTCGCGCAGCAGCACGAGGAACTCGCCGCGGCCGCAGCCGAGGTCGAGCACCGGCGCCGCGTCGCGGAAGTCGTCGACGTACGGCCGCTGCCGCTCGCGGATGCTCTCCGTCGAGCCGCGCATCCGGCTCTCGAAGGCGAAGTAGTCCGGCACCGGCGCCGCAGCAGGCGGAGCCGACTGAGCGGGAGCGGCTGCGGCCGCGGCGGCGGGGCGCTCACGCCGTTCGAGCCGCGTCAGCCGCTCCTCGAGCTCGACCGCGCGCCGCGCCTGGGCGTCCAGGCCCGTGGTCAGCGCGTGGTGCTCGCGCGCGAATCCGTCCACGCGCTCCACGACCGCCGCCCGGCCCGCGTCGTCGCGCTCGGCGATCGCGTCCGCGAGGCGCAGGGCCGCCGCGTTGAAGCGGCGCTGGTCGGCGGCGAGCGGCTCGACGTACCAGTGCATCAGCTTGCGCAGGAACCACTTCGCCGGTTTCAACGCGAGCCCGCGCGCGTGCCCCCAGGCGCCGGGGCGGGACAGGAACGGCCGCGTCGCGCTGACCGCCCACAGGGCCTCGGCCTCGCGGCGTCTGCGCTCGAACGAGTCGACGCGCGCGTCTTCCGGAAGGTCCTCGTCCCAGCGCTCCACCTCGTCGCGGAGCCGCGCGACGATCGCCTCCACCTCAGCGTCCTGGGCGCTCGGGCTTTCCGTCACGGCGCAATTGTAGGAGGCGTCCGCGGCCTTCCAGCTCAGCGGGGGCGGTACTCGAACGAGACCTGCGCGCCGAGCTGTCGGGTATCCGGCAGACCGAACTGCGCCGGCGAGAACGTCGGCTGCACGCGCAGCGAGACGACGAACCCGCTGGCCGGCGTCGGGACCCGCACCGCGCGGACGCGGCCCGACGGGACGGCGAAGCGCGTGATCCGAACGCCGTTGCGCGACCCGACCGACACGACGACGCGTCCTGGAACAGTGGGCCCTCGCCAGCCCGCGCGCGAGACAGTGACCCGCACGGTCCCCGGCGTCTTCGGCGCATAGCGGGTGTACTGCGCCTCTGAGCCCATCCAGCCGTCCGCGTAGACGCCGGAGACGAGGCTCGCGATCTGCGGCGGGGAGCCGAGCGCGTAAAGCTCGAAGAGGCCGTTGCCGGCCGTCACGCGGCCGGCGACGTCGGTGCCCGGGTCGGCCATGAACGCGCGCGTCGACGAGAGCTCGCGCTGCACGGAGGGGTCGGCCGGGGAAACCGCCAGCCGCCCGTTACGGGGGCGGACGATCACCGGCGTCTCCGCCAGGCCGACGGGCTCGTGCGGCCCGACGGTGTAGACGCGCCCGACGTCCCGGTTCCAGAACTCCGTCTGCCAGAGCGCGACGGCCTCCTGGAAGGTGTCCGGCGTGCGGCCGTAGAGCACGCCGACGTCGCGCCCACCCGAGGAGTCGTCGACCCAGGTGGGGTGATTCAGCACGCCGGTCCCCGCGGCGACGTTGCGCGCGTAGTCGCGGATCGCGCCGTGGACGCTGTATGACGAGAGGAGCAGGAAGCCGGCGACGCACCCGACGGTCACGGGAGCGACGAGGCGGCGCGGAGTGAGCGCGAAGATCAGGCCGGCACCGACGGCGCCTGCGATCAGCAGCTTCCTCACGAGCGGGACGCCGCCCGAGAGGCGCTCCGAGAGGCGCAGGAGCGGAACGAGCGCGAACGTGTCCGAGAAGATCGCCGGAATGAGCAGCGTCGCGAGCGGCAGGGTCAGCAGCAGCGCCGCGGGCAGCGCGACCGCGACGACGGTGACGAGCAGCGGCCTCGGCGCGCCGCGGGCGAGCCAGAGCACGAGCGCGAGCATGAGCAGAGCCGCGAGGCCGAACATGTTCCGCTCCTCGACGCGGAACGAGTAGCGGGAGGCGAAGACGCCGACCTCCGCCACCAGCCAGATCGTCCCCGCGGCGGCGACCGCGACGAACGAGCGCTCCGCGGCCGACATCGTCCTCGGTCGCGTGAGGGCGATCCCGAGCAGCACGAGCAGGGCGCAGGCCGGGATGTAGCCGGCCGCGAGCGGCAGCTCCG
>DASSQK010000047.1:0-19395 GCA_035702555.1 Gaiellaceae bacterium
AGATCAGGCCGGCGATCGCCCACGCGGCGACGATCGTCGAGCGGCGGTTGACGAGCGCGCCCATGACGTCTCGCCTGCTCGTGAAGAGCACCAGCGGGATCAGCGCGAACGGGATGCCGAACGAGAGCACGACCTGGCTGATGACGAGCGTGCGCGACGGGTTGAGGCCGATCGCGGCGACCAGCAGCGCCGGCAGCATCGTCACCAGCCGCCGCAGGAAGAGCGGGATCTGGCGGTCGATGAACCCCTGCATCACGACCTGTCCCGACAGCGTGCCCACCGTCGAGCTCGACAGGCCGGAGGCGAGGAGCGCGAGCGCGAAGAGCGTGCCCGAGGCGGAGCCGAGGATCGGCTCGAGGGTCTTGTGCGCGGTCTCGAGCGAGGCGATGTCGGTCAGCCCGGACTTGTAGAAGACGCTCGCGGCCATCACGAGCATCGCCATGTTGATCAGGCCGGCGATCGACATCGCGACGATGACGTCGACCTTCGTGAAGTTGAAGAGGCGCCGGGCCTCGGCGTCGTTGCGCGGCACGACGCGGTTCTGGGTCAGGGCGGAGTGGAGGTAGATGACGTGCGGCATGACCGTCGCGCCCAGGATCCCGACCGCGAGCAGGAGCGACTCGCCCCCGGCGAGCTGCGGGGTGACCGCGTGCTTCGCGACGGTCCCGATCGGCGGGTGCGCGAGCCAGAGCTCGGCGAGGTAGCAGATGCCGATCGTCGCCACGAAGACCGCGATCACGGCCTCGAACGCGCGCAGCCCCACGCGCTGGAGCCCGAGGATCGCGAACGTCACGATCCCGGTCAGGATCGCCGCCGGGAAGAGGTCCATCCCGAAGAGCAGCTGGAACCCGAGCGCGGCGCCGAGGAACTCGGCCAGATCGGTCGCCATCGCGATCAGCTCGGCCTGGACCCAGAGCCCGAACGAGGTGCGGCGCGAGAAGCGCTCGCGGCAGACCTCCGGCAGGTTGCGCCCGGTGGCAATCCCCAGCTTCGCCGAGAGCGTCTGGATCAGCATCGCCATCAGGTTCGAGGCGAGGATCACCCAGCAGAGCGTGTAGCCGTACTTCGAGCCCCCGGCGATGTTCGTGGCGAAGTTGCCGGGGTCGATGTAGGCGACGCAGGCGACGAACGCGGGGCCGAGGAACGGCAGGATCCGCCAGCTGCGCGGGTACCCGCGCAGCGCGTCCTCGGCGGCACGCACGCTCCCCGCGGCGACCGCGCCTGACCGTGTGGCCATCACGGTTTCAGTCTAGCCCAAGTTTAGGCGTGCCTAAACTTTTGCGAGGCGCAAATCCGGCAGGTTTCGCCAGCGGCCGTCGACGTCGAAGCCGTAGCCGACGAAGAACTCGTCCGGGACGGTGAAGCCGACGTAGTCGACGGGCAGGTCGTCGACCAGGCGCCGGTACGGCCGGTCGAGCAGCGCGGCGACGCGGAGGCTCTTGGGCTCGCGCAGCTCGAGGAGCTTGCGCAGGTAGTTGAGCGTCAGCCCGGTGTCGACGACGTCCTCGACGAGCAGCACGTCGAGCCCGGTCACGGGGATCGCGCAGTCCTTCAGCAGGCGCACGCGCGAGTGGCCGCCGGTGTCGGCGCCGTTGTAGCCGGTGAGCTCGACGAAGTCGATCTGGTGCTGGATCCGCATCGCGCGCGAGAGGTCGGTCAGGAAGACGAAGCTCGCCTTCAGCAGCGAGACGAGCAGCAGGTCGCGGCCCTCGTAGTCGCGGGAGATCTCGGCTCCGAGCTCCTCGACGCGGCTGCGCAGCTCCTCCGCGCTGAGGAAGACCTCGCCGACGCGGGCGTCGGTGCCTATGACGCGAGGTCCAGGCGGTAGCGCTGGGCCAGCCGCTCGATGTCGCGCTTGTAGAAGAGCTTCACACGCACCTCGGGGTAGCGCTCGCGCAGCTTCCGCAGCTTGCGGTTCTTGCGCGTCACCAGGCGCTGCTTCATGACGGTGATCTCGAGGTACAGGTTCTGCTCGGGCAGGAAGAAGTCGGGCGTGAAGGCCTCCGCGATGCGGCCGTCCTCGCCCTCCTCGAGCACGAACGTGTGCGGCTCGTACTCCCAGGGGACGCCGTAGAAGTCGAGCACCTTCGCGCACTCGCGCTCGGCCTCGTTGGCGAACCTCGGCGGCTCCTTCGCAGAATCCGCCTGGAAATCGGCCATTTCTCCCACCCGCATTGCAGGGTAGCAGCGGGTGCGGACGCGGCCCATGACCCGAACGTGGTACAAGGCTGCGCCGCGATGCCTCTCCGGCTGACACCGCAGAAGAACGAGTTCTTCGAGCTCTACACCCAGGCCTCCGCGAACGCGGTCGAGATCGCGCGCCTGCTGGTCGACCTGCTCGAGCGCTTCCCCGACGGGGGCGAGGCGGTGATCGCGCAGATCAAGGAGCGCGAGCACGAGGGCGACCGGCTGACGCACGAGGTCGTGGACCTGCTCAACCGCACGTTCGTGACGCCGTTCGACCGCGACGACATGTACCGGCTCGCGAGCGCGATCGACGACATCTGCGACCACGTCGACGAGGCCGCGGACAACCTCGGCTCGTGGGGAGTCGACCGGGTGCCCGACAAGGCGCGGTCGCAGGCCGACGTGATCCTCAAGGCGGCGACGCAGCTCGACCAGGCGGTGCGCCGGCTCGAGGGCTTCAAGGACTCCAGCGACCAGCTCGCCGCGCTGCGCGAGCTCGAGGACGAGGGTGACCAGCTGGAGCGCGACGCGGTCGCGGAGCTGTTCGCGTCGACCGACGACGCGAAGGTGATCATCCGCTGGAAGGACATCCACGAGCGGCTCGAGGAAGCCGTCGACGCGCTCGAGAACGCCGCCGACGTGCTCGAGGCGATCGTGGTCAAGAACCGCTAGCCGCCGCCGTGGACAACGTCCTGCTCGTGGTCGTCGTGGTCGTGGCCCTCGGCTTCGACTTCACCAACGGCTTCCACGACACGGCCAACGCGGTCGCGACGTCGGTGTCGACCCGCGCACTCTCGCCGCGGATGGCGGTGCTCATTGCCTCCGTCGCGAACCTCGCCGGCGCCTTCGTCACGACGGCGGTCGCGAAGACCGTCGGCAAGGGGATCATCGACACCGGTCTCGCGACCGAGAAGACGATCCTCGCGGCCCTGATCGGCGCGATCACCTGGAACCTGATCACGTGGAGGCTCGGCCTTCCGTCGAGCTCGTCCCACGCGCTGATCGGGGGCCTCATCGGCGCGGCGCTCGCGCAATCGGGCCTCGAGGGAGTCCAGTGGCACGGCCTGGTACACGACGTCCTCATCCCGGGCCTGGTCGCCCCGCCGATCGCCTTCGCCGGCGCGTTCCTCCTCCTGCTCGGGATCTACTGGGTCTTCGTCTGGATGACGCCCGGCTTCGCGAACCGCACCTTCCGGCTCGGGCAGCTGGCCTCGGGAACCTGGGTCGCCTTCACCCACGGCGCGAACGACGCGCAGAAGACGATGGGCGTGATCGCGCTCGCCCTCTTCGAGTCCGGGCACATCTCGCACTTCTACATCCCGACCTGGGTGATCGTCGCCGCAGGCCTGACGATCGCGGCCGGCACGTACGTCGGCGGCTGGCGGATCATGCGCACGCTCGGCCAGCGCGTCTTCAGCATGGATCCGGCGAGCGGCTTCGCGGCGCAGATCACGGCCGGGGCGACGATCTACATGGCCACGAAGCTCGGCTACCCGCTCTCTACGACGCACGTGATCTCCGGCGGGGTGCTCGGCGCCGGCGCGACGAAGCGCCTCTCGGCGGTGCGCTGGGGCGTCGCCGGGAACATCGTCACCGCCTGGATCCTCACCATCCCCGCAGCCGCCCTGGTTGCCGCCGCGCTGTACTGGCCGGTGCAGGGGATCTTCTAGCCCGTCCTCGGCTCCTTTTCGCGCTGCAACCGGCTTGCAACCGGGCTGCTGCCGCGCCCTGGTCTTGTTGGCACCAAGACGAAATCGAAAGGAGCACCACAAATGAAGAAGCTGGCACTCATCGGAATCGCGGTCGTCGTCGCCGGGCTCACCTTCGCCGGCACGGCGGGCGCGAAGCCCACTTCGGCGTCGCCCCAGGTCCCCTCCGGGATGACCGCCGCCGAGTACCACGCGCTGATGGTTCGCAGCGAGGGCATGAACCGCCTCTACGGCGTGAAGCCGCTGCCGACCGCGGTCAACCTGGAGCTGGGACAGGCCGAGCGCCGCATGGTTCGGCCGCCGGTCGAGCAGTTCGGCCCGACGCCGGCCGAGTACCGGGCCCTGATCCTCCGCAGCGAGGCGCTGAACCAGAAGTACGGGCTCGGCTCCTTCGCGGCGACGCTGGAGCGCGGCTCGAACGACCGCTTCAACGCCGACAACCCCGCCAAGGGTGACCTCGTCTCCCTGACGTCCACCGATTCGTCCACCGGGTTCGCGTGGGACGACGCGGGCATCGGCGCCGGGATCGGCGCGGGAGCGCTCACGCTCCTCGCGGTCGTCGGCACCGGGATCGTCGCCGTCCGCCACCGCGGCCACGGCCCCCTCGGAACCTCGTAGCACGTCACCGCAAGCGGCGAGCGGGCTCCACGGCCCGCTCGCCGCAAACAACTCTCGGAAAGGAGAACGCAATGATCGAGTTCGACACCAACAGCCGACTGCAAGGGGCACGTCAGCACCAGCTGCGGCTCGCCGACGAGATGCGCCGCTCGCGCGGCCTCACACCGGACGAGGTCGGGTACCCCGGCTGGGCTCGCCTCGGCTCGGCGCTCGCCGGCCGCGTCGACCGCCTGCGCCGGCGCCGGGGCCACGGCGTCCCGGTCTTCGAGGGGTAGGGGGAGAGGGGGGTCAGCCCCCGCGCCGGGAGCTCGTTGGAGCTCCCGGCGCGGGGCGTTCTGCTGCGTCAGGCCGCGGTTCCGTCGTCGAGCTCGATGTTCACGCACCAGGTGAGCGTGTCGATGCTCGGCGGGACGATCTTGCCGGGTATCGCTTCCTCTTCGGTGACGACGACCGCGACGGCGATCCCGCGGGCCGCGCCCCGCGCGAGCGTGCGTGTCGCGCCCTTGCCGCCGATCACGCGCCCCTCGCGGGCGACCTCGCCACTCCAGTCGGTGTCGCCTTTTTGCCAGGTTCCCGTGCCCTCAACCCAGATCGCGGGCGGTTTCGTGTCGTCCGTGCGGTCCATGTCGCCCTGGACGAGCACGCAGACCAGGTACGCCCGCTCTGCGCCCGGATCGACGTCGACCAGCGGGCCGGACACCGCCACCGGGTCGTGCGGGTCGCTCGGCAGCGTGACCGGCGAGTTGAACTGCCCTTTCACCTTCCGACCTCCATCCGTCGTTGGCTCAGGCCGGGCCTGTGGCGTCGAGCCTCGAACGGGCTCGCCCGGCCATCACCGTGTCCCCCTTCCGTTCGTAGAGCTTCAGCCCGGCGCCGACGGCAGCGGCCGCCCCCTCGGAATCGCCGCCGAGCGCGAGCACCTCGCCGAGGTCGAGGAGCGCATCCCCGTGGCTGCGCAGGTAGTCGGTCTGGCCGACGAGCTCGACGGCCTCGCGCGCGAGGAGCTCTGCCTCCGCGGTCTCGCCTCGTCGCGCGAGCAGCTTCGCCGAGATCCCTCGCCATTCGACCTGCGCCGAGAGGTCGTCCGCGGCTGCGGCGTTCTGGCTGGCGCGGGCGAACTCTGCCGCGTCGTCGTAGCGTCCCTGTGCGTAGACGGCCTGGGCGAGCATCGCCGCGGTGCTCGCGAGCAGCGCCTTTCCGCCCATCTCGTCGAGACGCTCGTACGCGCTGCGGAGCTGCTCCTCGGCCGCTGCCGGTTGCCCGGCGAGGGTCTCCACCATCGCGGCGAGGTGAACGACCCCGACTGCGTGGAGACGACCGAGCTCCCCGAGCACGGTGCTCGCCTCACGGAGAAGCGAGCGGGCCGTCTCGAAATCCTCTCGCATGGCGTGGAGGGCCGCGAACGGCGGGAGCATCTGCCCTGTCGCGAGCGGGCTGCTCTCGACCTCTTTCCGAATCTCGGCGCAGGTGGCGATTGCCTCCGGAACGGGTGTAGGGCCGAACAGGGCGGCGGAGGCTCGCCAGGCGAGGATCTCGAACAGCTCGATCTCGTCCTCGGCCAGCCGGGCGCACTCGGCTCCGCGCTGCCAGCCCTCGTCGGCCTTCCCGGCCTGCCCCTGGATCCAGTCGACCATGGCCCCCAACGACCACGCCCGGCTCTGTCCACGGACGTCTCCGTGCGCCTCGAACACCCGCAGCGCGTCCTGCGCGATGTGCTTCGACTCGTCGATCGCGCCCTCGGCCTGGAGCCGCACGAACTGCTGCTCGATCCGCGTGCGAGCCTCGAGCAGCTCGTCGCCGCCGACCCGGTCGATCGCCTCGGTCAGCACCTCGTCGGCCTCGGTGAAGCGGCCGGCCTCGAAGAGCGCGGTGCCGAGTCGTGGCAGGAGCTCGACTCGAGAGGGATCGTCGGGCGGGAGCAGCGAGACCGCGCGCGCGAGCAGGTCGGCGGCCGCGTCCGGATCGCCTGCGAGCAGAACCTTGTGCGCCGCGGTCGCCAGGCGCGCCTGGGCCTCGCGAGCGAGCTCCCACTCGTGCTCGCCCACGAGGCCGAGCTGCGACCGGGCCCGGAACGCCTGCTCGAGGTGGTGGCCCACGACCTCGTCCTCGCTCCCGGGCCCGTCGCGCAGCCGCCCCGCGAGCCGCTCGTGCAGGTCGGCGCAGACCTCCTTCGGCAGGCCCTCGTAGACGGCCTCGCGGATCAGGACGTGGCTGAAGCGGAAGCCGTCCTCGCCGGCGAAGACCGAGGGGTCGGGCTCGATCAGCTGCCGCCGCACGAGCGCCATCAGGTCGCGCCCGAGCGACGCGCGAGCCTCGTCGGGCAGCAGCTCGGCGACGACGCTCCAGCGGAAGTTGCGGCCCTCGACCGAGGCGTGCTCGAGCACCGAGCGCTCGCCGTGGTCGAGGCGCGCGACACGCGCGGTCAGCACGGCCTGGACGTTGGGCGGCAGGTGCTCGGCCCCGCACTCGGTCCGCGTGGCGACGAGCTGCTCGAGGAAGAGCGGATTCCCCTCGGCGGTGTGGACGATCCGCGCCTCGTCCGGCGGCTCGACCTCGCCGTCGCCGATCGCGTGGACGAGCTCGCGCGCCTCCGGCTCCGTCAGCGCGTCCAGCGTCACGACCTCGCCGGCCGCCCACGACGGCCGCGTCTCGAACAGGTCGTGCCGGGCGAGGCAGAGGATCAGGATCGGCGCATTGGTCGAGAATCCGGCGAGGTACTCGAGCAGGTCGAGCAGCAGCGGCTCGCCCCAGTGGAGGTCGTCCAGCACCGCCACGAGCGGGCGCTCGCCGGCCGTCGCCTCGAAGAGCCGGCGAACCGCCCAGAACGTCTCCTCCGCGGGAGCCGTGTCCTGGGCGAGGCCCATGGTGGTGCGCACGCGCCGCGCGACGAGGGCGGCGTCGTCGCCGCCGACGACCTGGCCGATGCGGTCGTCGGGATCGTCGCCGACGAGCGCCTGCAGGATCTCCGCGAGCGCGTGGTAGGTGATCGCCTCGCCGTAGGAGAGGCAGCGGCCGACCGCCACCGTCGCCGAGTCCCCGAGCTCGCGGACGAACTCCTCGGCGAGCCGCGATTTGCCCATACCCGCCGGCCCCGCGACCGTGCAGAGGACGCACGCCCGCTCGTCGCGCGCCTGGACGAACGCGCTGCGAAGCCCGGCGAGCTGCTGCTCCCGTCCCACGAACGGCACCTCGTGGCGGTGGGAGAGCGGTTGCGCGGGTGCGAGCTCCAGCAGGCGCCAAGCCGACACGAGCGCCTTTCGACCCTTGACCGCGAACGGCTCGAGCGGCTCGGCCTCCACCAGCTCCTCGACCAGGCGGAACGTCCGCTCGCCGAGCAGGATCTCGCCTTCGGATGCCTGCTGCTCGAGGCGCGCGGCGACGTTCACGCAGTCCCCGGTCGCGAACATCTCCCGCCGGGAGCCCGCGCCGACGAAGACGTCGCCCGAGTTGACTGCGATCTTGACCCCGAGCTCGACGTCGTTCCTGCGTCGGATCTCGTCCGTCAGCTCGAAGACGGCCTCGCGCAGCTCCAGGGCTGCGCGGACGGCCCGCTCCGCGTCGTCCTCGTGCAACTCGGCGAGGCCGAAGAACCCGACGATCGCGTCGCCGATGAACTTCTCGACGGTGCCGCCGTGCCGCTCGAGGATCGTCGTCGCCGTCTCGGCGTAGCGCTCGAGGATCCGGTGCACCGACTCGGGGTCGAGCTGCTCGGCCATCGCGGTCGACTCGACGACGTCCGCGAAGACGACGGTCGCGGGCCTCCGGGCGCGGATCGGCGCGGCCGTCTCGAGGGGCGGCGGCGGCGCGGCCGCCTGCGGCGTCTCCGGGGCCCGCTCGAGCTGCGGGTCGTGGCTGAGCATGCGGCGCTCGAGCTCGCGCAGCTCGGCGCCCGGCTCGAGGCCGAGCTCCTCGTCGAGGAGGATCCGCGTCTCGCGGTAGAGCTCGAGCGCCTCCGCCTGTCTGCCTGCCGCGTAGAGCGCGCGCATCAGCTGCGCCCGCAGGCGCTCGCGGAACGGGTGCTCGTCGACGAGCGCGCGCAGCTCGGGGACGACCTCGCGCTCGCGCCCGCGGCCGAGGTCGGCCTCGATGCGGTCCTCGAGCGCCTGCAACCTCGCCTCCTCGAGCCGGTCGGCCTCGCGGCGGATCGGCTCGGCCGACAGCCCGCCGAGCGCCGGGCCCCGCCAGAGGGCCAGCGCGTCGCCCAGCAGCGAGGCCGCTCGCTCCCACTCGGCCGCACCGAGCGCGCTGCGGCCCTCCACGGCGAGCCGCTCGAACTGCGTCAGGTCGAGGACGTCGCCGTCGAGCCGGAGCGCGTAGCCGCCCGACCTGCTCTCGATCGCGCCGGGCGACAGCAGCCGCCGGAGCCGGGAGACGTAGACCTGCACCGTCTTGGCCGCCGTCTCGGGCGGCCGCTCCCACAGCTCGTCGACGAGCCGCTCCAGCGGAACCGTCTCGCCGGCCCGCAGCAGCAGGGATCCGAGCACCGTCCGCTGACGGGCTCCGCCGAGCGGGACCTGCTTCCCACTCGCGTCGAGCACCTCGAGCGACCCCAGTACCCGGTACTCCATCGCTCCTCCGCCAGAGACTCCGGGCTCGACCGTACCACCCAAAAACGGCTGCTACCAGGCATTGCAGGGCTCTACACTGCGCGCATGCCGCAGGGTCGAAACGGCGGGTTCACGATCGCGCAGATCTCCGACATCCACTGCGGAGGGCCGGATTTCGTGCCGAACCTGATGGAGCGGGCGGTTGCCGAGATCAACGAGCTCGACCCGGACCTCGTCATCTGCTCGGGCGACCTGACCACCTTCGGCTTCAAGCACGAGTACGCGATGGCCAAGGACTACCTCGACCAGATCGCGTGCGACGCCTTCGTGGTGATCCCCGGAAACCACGACTCCCGCAACGTCGGCTACGTCCACTTCGAGGACATGTTCGGCGAGCGGAACTCGGTCATGCGTCTCGGCGGCGTGACCGTCGTCGCGGTCGACTCGACGGAGCCCGACCTCGACCACGGCCAGATCGGCCGCGGGCGCTACCGCTGGATCGAGGAGCAGTTCGCCGGCGAGGCCGACCTGCGGATCTTCGTGCTGCACCACCACCTGCTGCCGGTTCCGGGCACGGGGCGCGAGCGCAACGTCGTCTACGACGCCGGCGACTGCATCGAGTGCCTGCAGCGCGCGGGCGTCGACCTCGTCCTCTCCGGGCACAAGCACGTGCCGTACGCCTGGCGGCTCGAGAACCTGTTCGTGGTCAACGCGGGCACGGTCTCCTCGCAGCGCCTCCGCGGCAAGACGCGTCCCTGTTACAACGTGATCGAGGTCACCGACCGCCACGTCGACGTCTGGCGCAAATACCCGTTCCACGGGCAGGAGCGGATCATCCAGTTCTCGACGGAGACCCGCGCGTTCGAGAAGTACACGTCCCGGATCGAAGACGAGGTCACGACGAGGAACTGATGCGCGCCTTGGCCGTCTGCGACGGGGAGCACTACGCGCCGGTGGTGCGGGACGCGCTGAGGGCGCTGCCGTACGAGGTCGCGGGGCTCTGGCTCGCGGGCGGCGGCGAGAAGCTGCGCGGCGGGGAGGACTACGGCGTCCCCGTGGTGGACGACCTGCCGGCCGCGATCGTCGAGCTGGAGCCGGAGGTGGTGGTCGACCTCTCCGACGAGCCGGTGCTCGGG
Source organism: Gaiellaceae bacterium (assembly GCA_035702555.1). Classification (GTDB taxonomy): domain Bacteria; phylum Actinomycetota; class Thermoleophilia; order Gaiellales; family Gaiellaceae; genus AC-32. The sequence continues at coordinate 10,198 of DASSQK010000047.1, forward strand.
CCGCGGGAGCGCCTGCAGGTGGCGAGCAGCGTCCTCGCGCTGGGAGTGCCCTACGTCGGGCCGGACTTCCGCTTCGACCCGCCGGAGCTGGCGCCGTTTCCGCGGCCGTCGCTGTCGGTGGTCGGGACCGGCAAGCGCGTCGGCAAGACGGCGGTCACCGGCCATTTGGCGCGGCTGCTCGCGCGGGACCGCGACGTGGTCGTGGTCGCGATGGGCCGCGGCGGGCCGCCCGAGCCGGAGGTCGCCGAGGTGCGGCCGACGCTCGAACGGCTGCTTGAGCTCTCGCGCGACGGCCGGCACGCCGCCTCGGACTACCTCGAGACGGCGGCGCTCGCCGGCGTCGTGACCATCGGCTGCCGCCGCTGCGGCGGCGGGCTCGCGGGCTCTCCCGGCGAGTCGAACGTGCTCGCCGGCGCCGCGCTCGCGGCCGAGCGCGAGCCCGACCTCGTCATCTTCGACGGCAGCGGCGCGGCCATTCCGCCGATCGACACCGGCGCGCGCGTCCTCGTGACGAGCTCGTCCCAGCCCGTCGAGGTCTCGACCGGCTACCTGAACGCGTTCCGCATCCTCGTCTCCGACCTGGTCGTCGTCACCGGCCCGCTCGACGAGCGTCTCGTGCACGCGATCCACGAGATCAAGGAGCTGCCGGTCGTCCCGGTCGAGCTGCGCCCGCGGCCGGACGCACCCCTCGGGGGCAGGCGTGTCGCCTACTTCTCGACCGCGCCCGCGGCGGCCCACGAGGCGATCGGGCAGCACCTCCGCGAGGAGCACGGCGCCGAGGTCGTCCTCGTCTCGGGCAATCTCGCCCGGCGCGAGGCGCTCAGGGAGGACCTGGCGCGCGTCGAGGCCGAGGTCTACCTCGTCGAGATCAAGGCTGCGGCGATCGACGTCGTCGCCGAGGCGGCCGCGCAGCGCGGGGTGGAGGTGGTGTTCGCCGACAACGAGCTCGTCCCGGTCGGTGTCCACGACCTCGACGTCGAGCTCGTCCGCCTCGCCGACGCCGCCGCCGCGAAGGAGGCCGTGCCGAGGTGACCGACCGCCGCTACCGCCAGCCGCTGCCGCTCGGGGGCGTGGACGGGCTGCCGTTCTCGAAGGGCCTGATGGCGCGGGCGCTGATCGCGGCCGGCCTCACCGCCGACCGCGCCTACGAGCTCGCGCTCGCGCTCGAGGCCGACCTCGCGAAGAGCGAGCGGCAGTCGGTCTCGCTCGAGCGGCTCGAAGAGCTCGCCTGCGAGTCGCTCGGCGCCGAGGACGGGGCGACGGCCGTGCGCCGGCTGCGCCGCTACCAGGACCTGTACGACCTCGACCTGCCGATCATCCTGCTCGTCGGCGGCGCGACCGGCACGGGCAAGTCGTCCGTCGCGACCGACGTCGCCTACCGCCTCGGGATCACGCGAGTCACGTCGACCGACTTCGTGCGGCAGACGATGCGGGCGTTCTTCTCGCGCGAGTTCATGCCGGCGATCCACTACTCGAGCTTCGAGGCCGGCCGCGCGATGGCCGAGGACGAGGACGAGCTCGAGCGCGCCGTGGTGGACGGTTTCCTCGAGCAGACGCGTGACGTGCTCGTCGGCGTCACGGCTGCCATCGACCGCGCCCTGCAAGAAGGGTGGTCGATGGTGCTCGAGGGCGTCCACCTCGTCCCGGGCATGCTGCCGCCGATCGAGAACGCGCTCGTCGTCCAGTGCGTGCTCGCGATCAACGACACGGAGGCCCACGCGAGCCACTTCTGGATCCGCGACACCGACTCGGAGGGGATGCGCCCGTACGAGAAGTACCTCGAGGCCTTCGACGACATCAGGCTGGTCCAGGACTACATACTCGGCAGGGCGGCCAAGCACGGCGTGCCCGTGGTCGCGAACGGCAACATCGAGGAGGCGATCGTCGAGGTGATGGAGCTCGTGCTCAACGCGGCGGAGCCGCTGCAGGTACAGGGATGACGCAGACCGAGCCGGCGGCGCGCGACACCAGGCTGGACGGGGTCGAGGCGCGCTTCTGCCTCTGCGAGAGCTTCGCGCGCGTGACCGAGAGGGCTGCGCTCGCCGGCGCGCGCTGGCTCGGCCGGGCCGAGCAAGAGACGGCCGAGGAGGACGCGGCCACGGCGATGCGGCTCGCGCTCGAGCAGCTCCCGATCGACGGCCACGTCGTGATCGGGGCAGGCGACGACGGCGGCCAGCTCGCGGCCGGCGCGCGACTGGGGGCGGGGGGGATGGAGGTCGACCTCGCGCTCGACCCGCTCGAGGGCCGCGGCGTCGTCGCGCGCGGAGGCTACGGCGCGATGTCGATGGTGGCGGTCGGCGATCCCGCCTCGTTCCAGCGGCTGCCGGACATGTACATGCGGAAGATGGCCGTGGGCCCGAAGGCCCGTGGCTCGATCGACCTGAAGAGGCCGGTCGGCGACAACATCCGCGCGATCGCCGACTCGTTCGGCCGCATGGTCAACGACGTCACGACGATCGTGCTCGACCGGCCGCGCCACCACGACCTGATCGAGGAGATCCGTGCGGCCGGCGCGCGCATCAAGCTGATCCAGGACGGCGATGTGACCGCGTCGATCTCGGCCGCGATCCGCGGCACGAACGACCACCTCGCGATCGGGATCGGCGGCACGAGGCAAGCCGTGCTGACCGCGGCCGCGCTGCGCTGCCTCGGCGGCGAGCTGCAGGCGCAACTCTGGCCGACCTCCCGCAGCGAGGTCGAGGCGGCGCGCGAGGCGGGCGTCGACGACCTCGAGCGGCTGTTCACGATCGAGGATCTCGCCCCCGGCGAGGTGATCGTCGCCGCGACCGGCGTCTCGAACGGCGACCTCCTCCGCGGCGTGCGCTTCCTCGCCGACAGCGCGAGGACGCACTCGCTCGTGATGTGCACGCGCTGCAACTGGGTGCGGTTCGTTGACGGCATCCACTTCTTCGCCCGCGAGCGGCGCGAGGAAGTCCGCCTGCTCGGCTTCTGACCGCGCCCAGGCCGACCTGCCTCGATACGCTTGGCCCGATGACGCGCGACGACGTGATCGAGGCGCTCCGCTCCGTCGAGGATCCCGAGCTCGGGATGGACATCGTCGAGCTCGGCCTGCTCTACGACGTGGAGGTGCAGGGCCCGCGGGTGAAGGCGACCTACAGCCTCACGTCGATGGGCTGCCCCGCCGGGCCGCTGATCCAGCAGAACATCGAGGAGGTCCTGCGCGCGCTGCCCGAGGTCGAGGACGTCGAGACCGAGCTGACGTGGGACCCGCCGTGGACGCCGGAGAAGATGTCCGACGACGCGAAGTTCATCCTCGGCTTCGGCTAGCCGACCCTTCTTGACAACGATTTGCGCGGCGGTCTTAGATCGCGCGTCCGGCTCTGCGACCAGGAGGACCGATGTCTGAGACCACTGCCCCGAACGTCCCCGATGTCCCGATCTCGGGGGATGAGGACGCGAGGCTCGAGAACCTCGGCTACCGGCCCCAGCTCAACCGTGTCCTCGGCTTCTTCGAGAATTTCGCCGTCGGTTTCACCTACCTGTCGCCGATGGTCGGGATCTACTCGCTGTTCATCCTCGGCGTCGCGCTCGCAGGCCCCGCGTACATCTGGCTGACGTTCATCCCGCTGATCGGGATGTTCTTCGTTGCCCTCGTCTTCGGCGAGCTCGCGAGCCACTACCCGGTCGCCGGCGCGCTCTACCAGTACTCCAAGTTCTCGGTCGGGCCGGCGTACGGCTGGTTCGTGGGCTGGTTCTACGGAATCGCGCTGCTGGTCACCGTGGCCGCAGTCGACACGGGGTCGGTCGGCTACATCACCGCCTTGTCGCACAACTGGTTCGGCACGAACTGGGATCCGACGAACCACACGACGGTTCTCCTGATCACCCTGGTCCTCCTGGCGATCCAGACCACGCTCAACATCACCGGCGCCAAGGTCATGGGCCGCGTCGCGCAGTTCGGCGTCGGCGTGGAGATCCTGGGCACGCTCGGCATCGCGCTCATCCTGGCCATCCACGGCTTCCACCACGGCCTCGGCTTCCTGTTCTCGACCCAGGGCGCCACGCACGCGTCGTCGAACGTGTACGGGATCGGCTTCAGCAGCTGGACCGCGGCCGCGCTGGTCGCTGTCCTCGCGCCGGTCTACATCTTCTACGGCTTCGAGTCGTGCGGCGACATCGCCGAGGAGACGAAGGACGCGGGCAAGAAGATCCCGAAGGCGATGCGCTGGGCGCTGATCTGGGGCGGCATCGGGTCGCTGATCCTGACGGCCGCGCTGCTGCTCGCGATGCCGAAGAGCGACCCGATCAAGGCGACGTTCGACGGCGGCGGCGTTCCGGCCATCCTGGCCCAGCTCTCGAGCGGGATGCAGGACTTCCTGCTCGTGCTCATCATCTTCGCCTTCTTCTCGTGCGGGACGTCGATTCAGGGCGCGGGCAGCCGCCTCGCGTTCTCGTTCGGTCGCGACGGCGCGCTCCCCGGGTCGGGATGGATCTCCCGGGTGCACCCCAGGTTCAGGACGCCCGTCAACGCGCTGATCACCGGCGCGCTCGTCTCGGTCGTGTTCGTGGCGCTCGTGTACTACCAGCCCAAGCACGACGTCGACCTCGGCTTCATCACCTACCCCGCGAACACGACGGCGCTCTACTCGCTCGTCTCGTTCGGCGTCAGCGGGATCTACCTCTCGTTCCTGCTCGCCGTGATCGCAGCCATCGTCGCGCGGGCCCGAGGCTGGGTCCCCGAGGGCGCGTTCAAGCTCGGGAAGTGGGGCTGGACGGTGACGATCATCGCCGCTGCGTACCTCGGCCTGATGCTGCTGAACGTCGTCTTGCCGAGCGGGCTGTCCAGCGGCCGCGCGCTCTTCAACCTCGACTGGATCACGTTGCTCGTGATGGTGATCATCGCGGTCGTCGGGGGGCTGTATTTCCTGATCGCGCGGCCCGATCGCAAGGTCGGCCAGCACGTGCACGACACCCTGGAGCCGACCGGGGCCGAGCGCGCCTGACGTGCTGCGCGCGGTCGAGCAGCGCGACCTCGATGCGCTCTTCGAGCAGCAGTCCGATCCGGTGGCCTCGGCGATGGCCGGGGTCCCGAGCCGTGACCGCGAGGCGTTCGACGAGCACTGGCAGCGCGTCCTTGCGAACGACCAGAACCTGATCCGGGTGATCGACGTGGACGGCGAGCCTGCCGGCCACGTCCTCAGCTGGCCGGCCGAGGGCCGGCGCTACATCGGCTACTGGATCGCGCGCGAATTCTGGGGCCGCGGCCTCGCGACCGCCGCGCTCACCGAGCTCCTCGGCGAGCTGCAGGAGCGCCCGCTGCATGCACTGGTGTCGACCGACAACGTGGCCTCGATCCGCGTGCTCGAGAAATGCGGCTTCGTCGAGGTCGGCCCGGCCGACGACAAGCTGGCGGACGAGGGCGTCCCGGGGCTGCTCTACGAGCTTCGGGACGCCCCGCCTCCAGGTAGCTAGCCGGCGAGCGGCTCGCCGGTCTCGAGCAGCGTCTTGACGCCGCTCAGCACCATCATCCAGCCGGCGCCCGAGACGCTCTCGGCCGTCTTCGGCGAGCTCTCGAGCCCGTCGTGCGTCACCGTCAGGAGCGCGAAGCCGCCGTCCTGGGGCTCGATCTCCCACGTGACGCGGCTGTCGGGCTCGGCCGCCATCTCGGGGTCGTAGAACGCGCGCCAGCCGTGCACGAGCCGATGGGGCGGCTCGAACTCGAAGACCTCGGCCGTGTTCATGAGCTCCGACCCGTCGTAGGTGCGCCGATCCTCGGCGGTCGTCTCGATGGTCATGCCGTAGAAGTACTTCGAGGTGAACTCCGGCTTCGTGATCGCGTCCCAGATCGCCTCCGGCGAGGCCTTGATGAACACCTGGTAGACCTGCGTCGCCTGCGCGGTCATGGTTGTCATGCGGGCTCCTCCAGTCTCGTCTTGAGCTCCGCGAGGGCGGACACGCGGTGCTCGGTGTACTTGTCGATCCAGCGGTCGTGCACCAGCCGGATCGGGACGGGGTTGAGGTAGTGCAGCTTCTCGCGCCCCTGCCGCCGTGTCACGACGAGGCCGGCGTCCTCGAGCACGCGCAGGTGCTTCATCACCCCGAAGCGGGTCATCTCGAGCTCGGACTCGAGCTCGGTGAGCGTGCGGCCGTCACGCTCGAAGAGCCGGTCGAGCAGATGCCGCCGCGTGGGGTCGGCGAGTGCCTTGAAGACTCCGTCGTCGTCGTGCACGCCCATCACGATAGGTGACCGTATGGTCACGTGTCAAGCGGCTCGTTTCGCGCTCGGACGCGAACGTGGTAGGACCCCGGGCCGTGTCCCTCTTCGCCCGGCTGTTCGCGTGGCTCCGCCGCAAGCCGCCACAGCCGGTCTACGACGAGCGGGACGCGTACGCGCGCTGCCACGGACAGCGGGTCTCCGAGATCGTCGTGACGCCGAAGCCGCCGCCAACGCCGCGCGTCCTGCCGAAGCTCCGCGGCGACTACCTGCGGCGCTGCTTCGAGGAGCGCCTGGAGCGGCGGCACGCGGCGCACTCGTAGGCGCGGCGTATCCTGAGGCCGTGAGGGCGCACGTCGAACGGCTGGCGGTGAGCGCCGCGGCCGTAACGGCCGTGACCGGCGCCGTGTTCGGGCTGAAGGCCGTCGCGCCGGTGCTCGGGCTCTCGATCCTCTACCTGCTCGCCGTTCTCCCGGTGGCCGTGCTCTACGGCCTGGCCTACGCGCTCGGTGTCTCGATCGCGAGCATGCTCGCCTTCAACTTCTTCTTCCTGCCGCCGCTGCACACGCTCGCGCTCACCGACGCCGAGAACTGGGTCGCGCTCGCGGTCTTCGTCGTGACGTCGGTCGTCGTGAGCGAGCTCGCCACGCGGGCGCGACGTCGGGCCTTCGCGGCCGCCGAGGCGGACTCGCTGCGGCGGAGCGACGCTGCGAAGACCGCCGTCCTCCACGCCGTCAGCCACGACCTGCGCTCGCCGCTGACCGCGATCCGCGTGGCCGTGGGCGGCCTCGAGAGCGGCTCGCTCCAGCTCGGCGACGAGGACCGCGCGGCCCTGCTCGAGACGATCAGGCTGGAGACGGCTCGGCTCGACCGCCTCGTCGCCAACCTGCTCGACCTCTCGCGGCTGCAGGCCGGTGCCGCGCCGGCCAGGCCGGAGCTGTGGCCGGTGGACGAGCTCGTCGCGCGGGCGCTGGAGGCCCTCGGGCCGGAGGCCGGTCGGGTCGGCGTCTCGCTGGACGAGACTGCGCCGCTCGTCCACGTGGACGCGGCCCAGCTCGAGCGGGTGCTCGTGAACGTGCTCGAGAACGCGCTCCGGTTCTCGTCGCCGTCGGATGCCGTCGAGCTCGCCGTGAGCAGCACCGGCGACGATGTCCTGGTGCGCATCGACGATCACGGGCCCGGTCTCGCGCCGGAAGACGTGGAGCGGATCTTCGAGCCGTTCGAGCACGGCCGCGCGGCGGGTGAGGGCACGGGGCTCGGCCTTGCGATCGCGCGCGGCTTCGCCGAGGCGAACGGCTGCCGCCTGTGGGCCGAGGCGCGGGAGGGGGCAGGAGCCGCGTTCACGCTCGCGCTGCCGTCGGCCGCGGCGAGGCCGACCCTCGTGCGATGACGAGGCCGCTGGTGCTCGTCGTCGACGACGAGCCGCAGATCCTCCGCGCGCTGCAGACCAACCTGCGCGGCGCCGGCTACGACGTCGCGACGGCGACCACCGCCGAGGAAGCCCGCTCCGCCGCCGCGATGCGGCCGCCAGACGCCGTCGTCCTCGACCTCGTCCTCCCGGACGGCAGCGGGATCGACGTGGCGCGGGAGCTGCGCTCGTGGAGCGCGGCGCCGATCCTCGTGCTCTCGGTCGTCGGCGACGAGTCCGAGAAGGTCGCGGCGCTCGACGCGGGGGCGGACGACTACGTCGAGAAGCCGTTCGGGATCGACGAGCTGCTCGCGCGCCTGCGCGCGCTGCTCCGCCGCGCGGGGCCTTCGACCGAGCCGGTGCTCGAGGTCGGCGAGCTCGTGATCGACCTCGACAAGCGCCTGGTGACGGTCGGCGGGCGGCGCGTGCAGCTGACGCCGAACGAGTTCGAGCTCCTGCGCGTCCTCGCCCAGAACGAGGGCAAGCTGATGACGCACCCCACCATCCTGCGGGAGGTCTGGGGCCCCGCGTACGGCACCGAGTCGCACTACCTGCACGTCTACGTCTCGCAGCTGCGGCGCAAGCTCGAGGACGACCCCTCGCGGCCGCGCTACCTGCTGACCGAGCCCGGGGCGGGCTATCGCCTCGTGAACCCGGTCGCGCGGTCTTGAGCGCTTCCTGAGGCCGCCGAGCCGAGGTTTGAGGCGGCGTTGAGGGCCTCCGACGTACCGTCGGGGCATGGCCGCGCATGCCCTCCCCGCCGTTGCGTTCGAACGGGTCGCCTACCGGCGGATCGTCGTCCCGATCGCCGGTGACGACGACTCGGAGGCGGGCGTCGCCCTGGCCGCCGAGCTCGCGCCCGAGGGCGGCGCGTCGATCACCGCGGTCGTCGTGATCGAGGTGCCGGCCGAGCTTCCGCTCGACGCCCACATGGCGCAGGAGGAGCGGGAGGCGCACGCGGCGCTGGAGAAGGCGCACGCGATCGCGGCGAGCCGGGGCGTGCGCCTGCGCGAGCGGATCGTCCGTGCGCGCTCCCGCGGCGAGGCGATCGTCGCCGAGGCCGAGTCCGCCGACGCCGATCTGATCGTCATGCGGGCGGCCGCGAGGGACCGGAAGCGGCTCTTCGGGAGGACCGCGGACTACGTACTGCGGCATGCGGACTGCCGCGTGCTCGTCACCGCTCCGCCGATCGGGTGAGCGCCGGGCCGCACACCGCGCCCGCGCCGTTCGTCGCGCGGACGAAGCGGCTGCTGATCGGCCGGCCGCGCGCGACGCGCGAGCTCGAGGACACGCTGCTCTCGAAGTTCCTCGCGCTGCCGATCTTCTCGTCCGACCCGATCTCGTCGGTCGCGTATGCGAGCGAAGCCGCGATGGCGGTGCTCGTCGCCGTGTCGGTGTCCGCGCTCCACCTGGTCTTCCCGATCTCGATCGCGATCGCGGCGCTGCTCGCGATCGTCGTCCTCTCCTACAGCCAGGGCGTACGCGCCTACGCCTCGAGCGGCGGCTCCTACGTCTTCGCGCGAGAGAACCTCGGCACGTTTCCCGCGCTGCTCGCGGGCGCGGCCCTGCTGACCGACTACGTGCTGACGGTGGCGGTCTCGGTCGCGGCCGGCGT
>DASSQK010000048.1:0-2305 GCA_035702555.1 Gaiellaceae bacterium
TCTTCGTCGGAGAGTTCTTCAGTCCGGCGAGGACCGGAGCGCGACGTCCTGGGGTCCTCGTCTTCGGCGGATCCGAGGGCGGTCTTTCCACGACGGGCCTGGCGGCGCTGTACGCGTAGCACGGCTACCCCAGTCTGGCGCTCGCCTACTTCGGGGCTCCGGGTCTGCCGCGCAACCTCGTCCGAATCCCGCTCGAGTACTTCGCGCGCGCGTTGCGCTGGCTGCGGCGGCAGCCGGGAGTCGATCCATCCAAGCTTGCTGTCGAAGGCATCTCGCGCGGCAGCGAAGCTACGCAGCTGCTCGGCATCCACTATCCGCAGCTCGTCCACGCCGTGATCGCGATGGTTCCATCCAACGGCGCTGTGTGCGGAATCGCCCGCGCCTCGTGCAGCGGGCCGGCCTGGACGCTTTATGGCAAGGCCATCCCATACGCCGTCGTCGGGAGCCAGTACACGCCCTATCCGTTCCCAGACGAGCGGATACGCGGACCGATCTTTCTCGACTGTGCGGGGGCCGACGAGCTCTGGCCGTCGTGCCCGATGGCCCAGGCGAATCGCATCCCGCCTACGCGCGCATCGCTTCCGGCACAAAGTGACGTTCCTCGACTTCCCGGGGGCCGGACATGCGGTCGGTTCCCTCTACCCGAACCTGGCCTACCACTCCGGACGAGTCGGCGGGCTGTACGCCGACTCCAACGACCGGGCGACCGCAATGGGATGGCCAAAGCTCCTCCACTTCCTCGACACCCTCTCGCACGAGTGAACCTCCCACTGGGGGCGCGAGCGCGACAATCCATCCACATGGCGCCGATCCTCCGCTCAGCCGAGGATGTGCTTGACGACGGCGGTGTAGTCCTCGTCCCCGAGCCCGGCCGCTTCCGCAGCGGCAAGATGCTCGCCGGCGGCGGCGAGAGCCGGAAGGTCGAGGCCACCGGCAGCAGCCGCCTCCTCGACGAGCTCGGCGTCCTTGCGCGCAAGGGAGAGCCGGAAGCGCGGAGAGTAATCGCCGGATTCGACCGCGGGACGGCGCCGCTCCGCCTGCGCGGCGAGCGGGGTTGCCGCAAGCACGTCCCACGTCGTCTCGCGGCGAAGTCCGAGGGCGTCCGCCAGCGCGAGTGTCTCCCCGAGCAGCGCCATCGTGCCCACCAGCGTCGCGTTCGCGACGAGCTTGGCGGCCGCGCCCGATCCGAGCGGCCCCGTGCGGAGTGGAGGCTCGCCGAGCGTCTCCAGCAGCGGACGGACGCGCTCGACGGTGGCATCGTCTCCGCCCGCGAAGAGCTTCAGGGTTCCCGACTCGGCCTGCGGCAGGCTGCCGAGTACCGGCACGTCGAGCAGCGCTGCGCCCGGAGGCATCCGGTCGGAAAGTTGCTTGATCGCCTCCGGCCCGACCGTCGACATGTCCACCAGCACGGATCCTTCCCGAAGCGCCGCTAGCAAGCCGTCTTCCCCATCGGTCACGGCCTCCAGGGCAGCCGGATCTGCGAGCATCGTGAACACCACCTCGGCTCGCTCGACCGCCTCCCGTGGCGAGGCTGCAGTCGCGACTCCGAGTGCCTCCGCCTTCTCGCGGGTGCGGTTCCAGACGACGAGCTCGTGCCCGGCGTCGCGCAAGCGCGCTGCCATGCGCGACCCCATCGCGCCGAGGCCGATCCAGGCGACGTGCGTCATGCCCTCAGCACTGCGCGGCGCGGGCCCGCGAGGAAGCCGACCTCGACGAGGAGCGGCATCGCGAGCGTTTCCGCGACCGGCTCGCCGTCGAAGCGCTCCACGGCAAGCCTCTTCGCTCCGCCGCGCTTCACGAAGCCGACGAGCGCGGCGAGGACGGGCCGCAGCCAGTCCTCGTCGGGCTCGCGGAGCGGCACGAGCGACCGGCCACCCCGCTCGACGAAGAGCGCCGGGGCGCCGCCGAGCAGCACGACGTGGGCTCCAGCCACTCGGGCGGCTCGCGCGCCCGAGCGCTTGGGCCACGGCAGGACGGCGCCGTACGGCTGTGCCGGGTCGGCGGCGGCCAGGACGAGCGGTTCCGGTTCGTCTTCCTCGCGCGGCCGCAGCTCCCGCAGGCGCTCGACGGCGCCGCCGAGGGCGAACTGCGCTCCGCCGAGGCCTTCCACGAAGTAGCCGCGCCGGCAGGAGCCGAGCGTCTCGAGCGCCCGCAGCTCGCCGTAGACCGCCGAGTAGCCGCCCGGGATCCCCTCGGCGCGGACGGCGTCGCGCGTGACGACGCCGTGCCGCTCGAGGAGGAGCTCGGCGAGTGCGCGGCGGTCGGGCTCGCCGCCCGCGAAGAGCTCCGCCGCGAGCGACCAGCG
>DASSQK010000049.1:0-9311 GCA_035702555.1 Gaiellaceae bacterium
CACACGCCGCTCGAGCTGATCCTCGGCGAGCTCGGCGTGGAGCGGCTGCTCCTCGGCGGGCTGTCGACCGAGGGCTGCGTGGCGCAGACGACCATCGACGCCCGCGAGCTCGGACTCAAGGTCACGGTGCTGGCGAACGCCTGCGCGACGGTGGACGAAGGCGTCGAGCGCGTCGCGCTCGAGTACCTGGAGCAGGTGGCCGGCGCGTTCGTCGACCGGGGCGAACCGGAGTCCGGAGCCAAGTAACAGACTGTTACTAGCGCGCTCGGAGGCAGCTTTGCTCCACGGATCTCGCGGTCGCGGATCAAGTAACAGTCTGTTACTAGGTGTCAGGAGGGCGGCGGAACGAACGCGGCCACGCCCCGCGTGATGCCGCGCGCGACCCGCTGCTGGTACGCGCCGGACTTCAATCGCCGCGACTCCGTCGGGTTCGTCATGAAGCCGGTCTCGACCAGCACCGCGGGGACGTTCGCCCAGTTGAACCCGGTCAGGTCGGCGCGCCGGACGACACCGCGGTCGGCCGCGCCCGTCGAGCGCAGCACCGCCTTCTGCACCGCGCGGCCCGCCCGCAGCGAGCGCGCGTAGATGTCGTCGGTCCAGCCGCGGTGCCAGGCGGGCACCAGCGTCGAGATGCCGTGCTCGGGGCGCGACGTCGAGCCGTCCGCGTGGATCCGCACCATCAGCGTCGCGTGGCGGCGGTTGCAGAAGCGCGCGCGGGCGATGTTGCCGTTCCCGTCGCCGAGGTGGATCGTCGGCCCGGTCCGCGTCATCGCCACCCGGTAGCCGCGGGCGAGCAGCAGCCGCCGCGCCCTCAGCGCGATCGCCAGCGCGACGGGCGCCTCGCCCGCTGCCCCGCCGCCGTCCTTGATCTTCAGCGTTCGCGAGCCCGGGCCGATCGGCTCGAGCTGGCGGCCAATCGCCGGCGGCGTCCCGTGGCCGGGGTCGAGGCAGACGAGTGGCGGCGGCGCGGCCGCGAGGATCACGTCAGCCGTTCGGCCAGGTACTTCACGGCCAGCGGGTAGCGGTACTCGATCCCCGAGTGCGTCCCGTCGAAGAGCTCGAAGAAGTAGTCAGTCACGCCGGCGGCCTCGACCTCTCGCCGGAAGGCCTCCGCGCCGAGGTCGAGGAAGAACTGGTCGCGCTTGCCGCAGTCGATGTAGATCGCCGTCAGCGAGCGCAGCGCGTCCTGCCGCTCCCGCGCCATCCGCACCGGGTCCCACGCGAGCCAACGCTCCCACACGTCGGGACGTAGCTCCCCGGTCGCAGCGTCGTACGGCAGCTGCACGGTGCCGTCCTCGTCGGCCGAGTAGCACGCGGCCATGCACCAGTCGTTGAGGAGCGTCGCGTCGCTGTCCTTGTCGAAGGCGGGCCGCGAGCGGAAGTCCTCCCAGAACTTGTCGAACGAGCCGTCGTACTTGTCACGCAGCGTGCGCACCGACTGGCGGAACTCGGGCAGGTAGCACATCTCGAAGAGCGCGTCGCCCGCGTGCGTGGCCATCCCGCCAAAGACGTCCGGGCGCAGGAGCGGGTTGACCATCGCGCCGTAGCCGCCGCTCGACTTGCCGGCGATCCCGCGGTGCGCCGCCCCGGGCAGCGTCCGGTAGCGCTCGTCCACGAAGGGCACGAGCTCCTCGACGATGTACGTGTGATAGCGGCCGGTTCCCGGCGAGTCGACAAACTGGCTTCCGCCGATCGACGTCCAGGCGTCGACCCAGACCAGCACGGCCGGCGGCGACCCCTCCCGCGCGAACATCGCGTCGACGAGCTCCGGGAAGTTGCGCCGGAACGCGGAGCGGTTGCGCCACATGTCCAGCTGGCCGGTCAGGCCCTGGATCAGGTAGATCGACGGATAGCGGCGCTCGGTGTCCTCGTCGTAGCCAGGGGGCAGGTAGACCCACAGCGGCCGGACGTGCGGGTCGCCGAGCGCGTTCCCCTTGAGGACCTCGCTCTCGAAGGCGTGCTCCTCGAACCGCCCCGCGAGCTCGTACGACCACGGCTCCATCGCCGGAGACTCTACGCAGCCGCGGGCGCGGGCGTGACTGGCAGGCCCTCGCGCTCGAGCAGCTGCCGCAGCATCAGCGCGTTCACGGGCGCCTGGGCGACCTCGGTGCCCTCCTCGGCCGGGCTCTCGAGGCTCGGCAGGCCCGGCATCGTCGAGCGCCCGTTGTTGTTGAACATCGCGTAGACGTTCTCCGCGCGGCCGCTGAGCTCGGCGAGCGGCCCGGTCCACTCCTCCAGCTCGTCCTCCGGGTAGAGGTAGTCGAACCGCTCGGCCGCGCTGCCCGTCCGCTTGTTCCAGGTCGACGCGTTGCGGCCGTGGAAGCGGACGTAGGCGGTCGGGCTCGTCGTCGCGACCACCGTCGGGGAGACGTTGCGTCCGCCGGTGCGCGGCGCGTCGACGATCACGTACGTCATGTCGTTGCGCTCGAGGAAGGCGAGCGTCTCGGCGCGGTTCTCGTCGTCCAGCCAGCTCGCGTGGCGGAACTCGACCAGCATCTCGTCTCCGCCGAGCTGCTCCTGCGCCCACTCGAGGTACTCGAGCGAGTACGGCTTGAACACGATGTAGGGCGGGAGCTGCATCAGGATCCCGCCGAGCTTGCCGGTCTCGCGCAGCGGCGCGAGCGCGTCGTGGAAGCGGCGGAAGATCTCCGAGCGGAACTCGCGCGAGGGCCGCTCCAGCCGGCCGCGGTCGTCGAGCGGCGCCCCCTCGCGCAGATCGGGCGGGAGCTGCTCGGCCTTCACGGGGTGGCGCGTCATCACGCCGAACGCCTTCACGTGCATCACGAACCCCTCGGGCGTGCGCTCGGCCCAGTGCCGCACCATGTGCTCGTCGGGGAGGCGGTAGTAGGTCGAGTTCGCCTCGACCACGTCGAAGCGGTCGGCGTAGTAGCGCAGGCGCTCCTCCGCGCCCTTGATCCCGGGCGGGTAGAAGTACTTCGTCAGCGACTCGTCGGCCCAGGAGCAGGTGCCGATGCGGATCGCCGCGGCCACGCCGCGATCGTAGCGGCCGTCGGCCGGTCTGTTAGCGCGGGTAGTCGCCGAGCCGGTTGACGTCGTCGATACCGGCTTCGCCGGCGCGCCGGGAGACGCGCTCGTCGGCGGCCTCGCCCCAGCGGTCGCCACGGCTGTGCTGGCGCTCTGCGGCTGTCTCGACGGACTCGTCCTCGACTCGCTTGACAGCGTCGGCGTCTGCCTCTCGCTGCCGCTTTTCCCACCAGGATCGAATGCCCATGGCGCGATCCTAGTCCTCCGGCGCCGTTCGCACCAGCCGGAGGTCGAGACGTTCGGGTTGCGGAACCTAGCCGTCCAGGAGTGATCCGTCGCCGCCCTCGCGACCACCGTGCGACGGAACGTGGTTGCGGTGCGCGGGGGCGCTCTCGCAGCCCTGGGGAAGGGGAGGACTATGAGAAGCAAGAAGGCCTGGTGGGTCGCCGCTGCATGCGTTGCGATCCTCGCTGCCAGCTCGACGGCGCTCGGAAGCTCGATGGTTCAGAACAAGCGCTTCCAGCGGACGTTCGTCTGCGTGAACAAGCACAACGGCCTGATCAAGGTCATCTCCCGGCGGCAGCACAACCGCTGCACGGCCGGGTGGAAGCGCTACCGCGTCTCCGACATCTTCGGCAAGGGCATGCGGGGCGCCCGTGGCGCAGCCGGCCACGTGGGCCCGCAGGGTCCTGCCGGTCCCGCCGGCCAGCGCGGTGAGCGCGGTCTGACGGGCGCGATGGGTGCGGCCGGTGCCGCCGGCCCCGCCGGCGCGGTCGGTCCGATGGGCCCCGAGGGCCCGATGGGCGCGACCGGGCCGATGGGCCCCGAGGGCCCGATGGGCCAGACGGGCGCCACCGGCGCCCAGGGCCCGAAGGGCGAGCCCGGGGACAACGGCACCAACGGCACCAACGGTTCCGCGGGCCTGAACGGGCCGATGGGCCCGATGGGCCCGATGGGCCCGATGGGTCCTGCCGGGCCTCAGGGGCCTGCCGGTGAGACCGGCGGCACGGGCCCCATCGGCCTGACCGGGCCGATGGGGCCGCAGGGTCCCGCCGGGCCGCAGGGCCCGCAGGGTCCCGCGGGGGCGGACGGCCTGAACGGCGCCGCCGTCGTCACGGCGACCGACACGTCGACCATCGTCGACGCGACCGCGATCGTGACCGCCACCGCGGTCTGCCCCGCGGGGCACATCGCGATCTCGGGTGGCTTCCTCGAGGCCGGCGCGACGTCGCCGAGCGTCATCGAGAGCCACGCGACCGCAGGGTTCGCGGGCTGGGTCTCCAAGGCGAAGACGCAGGGCAACTCGCAGCAGAGCGTGAGCCTGACGGTCTACGCCTACTGCGTTCCGAGCTCCTAGCGGCGTAGCGGTATAGAGGGGGCGGGCCTCGCGCCTGTCCCCTCTTTTGCGCGCCGGGCTAGGCGTCGATCGGGACGTGTCCGGGCTGCGACGCGACGCGCTCGAGCCACGCGCGGATCCGCGGGTAGCGCTCGAGCTCGAAGCCGCCCTCGTCCGCGGCGTGCGTGTACGCATAGAGCGCGACGTCGGCCAGCGTCATCGAGCCGCCGACGAGCCAGTCGCGTCCGTCGAGGTGCCGCTCCATCGCAGCCAGCGCGCGGTTGCCGCCCTCGTGCCAGCCGGCGAGCCTGTCGGCCGCCCGCTCCGGCTGCGCGGAGTAGGCGAGCCAGAAGCGCGCGACCGCGATGTTCGGCTCGTGGTCGTACTGCTCGAAGAACATCCACTGCAGCACCTGCGCGCGCTCGTACGGGTCGTCCGGCACGAAGCGCGTGCCCTCGCCGAAGTACCAGAGGATCGCGCCGGACTCGCCGAGCGAGCGGCCGTCGTCGAGCACGAGCGTCGGCACGCGCAGCGACGGGTTGAGCCCGCCCAGCACCTCCGGCCTGTTCGACCGGTCGCGGACGTCCATGGTGCGCCGCTCGTAGGGAACGCCGAGGTGGGCGAGCAGCAGCCGAACCTTGTAGCAGTTGCCCGAGACCGGGCTGTCGTAGAGCAGCACCGGCGCAGACTACTCGGGTGGAGAGGGCTCCCCGTCCCGGGCGCCGGTAGCATCCGCCTCGATCCGAAGGGAGCCCGGATGGGCGAGTACTCGGTCGCAACCGAGCATGCAGCGCGGGAGTGGTATTCGGTTCTACGCGTCCCGCGGCGCCGGACGCTCCTGGCAACGGCCGCCCTCGTCGGCGCCTACTACGCATCGGCTCGCATCGGGTACGAGCTGGAGTTCTCGGGGCCCGTCGCCGCGATCGTGTGGCTTCCGGTCGGCGTCGGGATCGCGTTCCTCTACGTCGGGGGCATGGGCCTGTGGCCCGGGGTCGTCCTCGGCGACCTGCTCGCGAACCAGTACTCGGCGCTGCCGATCGGCTCCGCGCTGGGGCAGACCGTCGGGAACACGCTCGAGGTGGTCGTCGGCGCGCTGCTCATCCGCCGGCTCTCCCGCCGTGGCGATCCGCTCGGGAGCGTCACGGGCGTCGTCCTGCTCGTGCTCGCGATCGCTGCCGCGACGGCGCTGAGCGCGACGGTCGGCAACCTCTCGCTGCTGATCGGGAACGTGATCCAGGCCCACGAGCTGCCGACGGTCTGGCGCACCTGGTGGCTGGGCGACGCCTGCGGTGCGCTGATCATCGTCCCGCTGGCGATCGCGTGGTCGCGGGGGCCGTTCCTGCCCGCCACCCGGCAGCGCACGGTCGAGGCGGCGCTCGGCCTCGTGGTCGCCGCCGCGCTCACCGAGCTCGGGTTTCACAGCACCGCGGCGGTCGCCTACCTCGCCTTCCCGGGCCTGCTCTGGGCCGCCCTGCGCTTCGGCCAGCGCGGCGCGACGCTCGCGGTCGCGGTCGTGGCCGGGATCGCGGTGTGGGAGACGGTCCACGACAACGGCCCCTTCATCTACCAGTCGGTGACGAGGAGCCTCCTCAGCACACAGCTCTTCATCTTCGTCGCGGCCCTGTCGACGCTCTGCCTCGCCGCGGTCGTCTCCGAGCGCCGGCTGACGGCGCAGCGCCTGCGCGCCTCCCGCGCCCGGCTGCTCGTCGCCAGCGACAGCGAGCGGCGTCGGCTCGAGCGGAACCTCCACGACGGCGCGCAGCAGCGGCTGACGGCCCTCGCGTTCCGGCTGCAGCAGGCGAGCGACGCCGTTCCCGCGTCGGCGCCGGAGGCCCGTGCGCTGCTCGGCGCGGCCTCGACGGAGCTCGACCTCGCGATCGAGGAGCTGCGTGAGCTCGCGCACGGGATCCATCCGGCCGCGGTGTCGACCTACGGCCTCGCCGCCGCCGTCAACGACATCGCCCTGCGCTCGCCGATCCCCGTCGACCGAACGCGCGTCACCTCGGAACGGCTCTCTGACGACACCGAGGCGACCGCGTACTACGTGATCGCCGAGGCGGTGACGAACGCCCAGCGGCACGCCCATGCCTCGGGGATCGAGATCGGCGCCCGCGTCGTGGACGGCTCGCTGCGGGTCGACGTGCAGGACGACGGCGTCGGCGGGGCGCGGCAGAGCGGCTCCGGGCTGCAGGGCCTGCGCGACCGCGTCGAGGCCGCAGGCGGGACGTTCCGCGTGGAGAGCCCGCGCAACGGCGGAACGCTCGTGGCCGCTGCGATCCCGGTGCCGGCGGAGCGCTAGGCGGCCTGCTCGCGCGCGAGCCGCTCGGCTCGCTCCTTGATCCCCTTCAGCATCTTCCGCTCCATCACGAGCGAGCCGGGCTCCATCGGGATCATCCCGAGCCGGTCGCGCAGCCGCGGCAGCCGGAAACGGTTGCGGCTGATCAGCCGTGTCCTCCCGTCGTGCTCCTCGAGCACGAAGCTCCAGACCCAGTTGCCGTCGGCTGACCGCATCGCGAGCACGCGCTCGGGCTCGACGCGCGCGAACCGCATCTGGTTAGCGCCGTAGCCGAAGCCGTCACCGACCTCCGGGTGCTGGTACTCGGGGAGTACCCGGTCGGCGCTGTGCATGTTCAGCCCGAGCAGGTTCTCGACCCAGTCGTAGGTGTACGCGCCGCCTCGCGGCGAAGGCCCCATCTGCGCGAGCCACGGCCAGACCGCCGCGGCGTGGGCGTCGATCGTGATCGCGCGCGTGGCGACGCCGTCCGCGTCCTCGAGCAGCTCGTCACCGGGGAGCCGCCCCTCGGCCTCGGCCTCGGTGGCACCCCACCGCAGCACGGGCCCGCGCAGCAGCACGCGGTAGAGCACCGCCGCCAGCCCGATCGCAAGCAGGAACCGCCTCACAACTCGATCGACACCGTAACCCGCACGCCCTCGCCGTACTTGCTGCTCCGAGAACGAATCGTGCTCGGCGGCCGCGGGCCGGCGGCTCCAGTCCTTGGAACGGGGTGCCGATACCTACCGCGTGAACTCGTCGCAGCACTCGATCGGCCCGAGCCGGGGAGCGGCGCGCTCGGCCGTGGCCGGCACGGTCGTGATGGCGTTCGCGTTCTTCGACGGCGTCTTCATCGGCGCGCCCATCGCTCTTCTCACGACCGCGTTCAGCCCCGTGCCGCTCTACTGCGTCGCGGTCGTCGTGGTCGCGCTGCTGGTGATCGCCTGCTGCGGGTGGGTCGACCGGCGTTGGGACCTCTGGTTCACCGGCAAGGGCGGCCGGATCGAGACCAGGCTCGACGCGATGCGCGCGAGCCGCCTGATGCGGCATCCGGTCGCGTGGATCCAACGCGGCTCGGACCGCTGGTACGCGTTCGCGGCGGCGGTGGCCAACCCGATCCTGGTGGCCGCGTTCGCGCGGCTGCTCGGCGGCGAGCGGATCGGCGAGCGCAGGATCGTGCTCGGCGCCGTCGCCTACGCGATCCCGTACGTCGCGATGTGGACGCTCGTCGGCCTCGTCGTCAGCGGCTCGCTCCGCGCCGCGCTCTGACGAGCGCCGCCGACCGGCTCAGGAGAGCCTGAGCGCGGCGGAGCGCCCGAGCGGCCGGCCCGCGCGGTCGAGTGCGACGGCCACGGCGTACCCCTTCGCCGCGGAAGGCGTGAAGACGGTCTCGAAGCCGGTCTTCGCGACCGTCGCCTCGGGCTTGAGCGACGACGCGCTCGAGCCGGTGAGGAACTGCCAGCGGTCGATCTGGGTGGCGCCGTTCCAGCTCGCGTAGAGGGCGAGGCGGCCGATGCCGTTGACGGCGACGAGGGCGGGCCGGCCCTGTGGGCGGCCCGACCAGGGAAAGCGGAGGGCCCGGTACGTCTGCCCGCCGCGGGCCAGCTTCGCGTCGAAGCGAACGCTGCCGTCCGGCCCGTATTCGGTGAAGTACGGCCCGCTGCCCCAGCCGACCAGCACGTTGTCGTTGCCCAGCACCTGCGTGTTGCCCGTGTAGTGCGCGAGCACGCGCGGACGGTGGGTGAAGGCGCGCCTGAGCGTGGCTCGTCCCCGCCGGCGGTCGAGGGCGATCAGCAGCGCGCGCGACTGGCGCTCCACGGCCGGGGAGGCGCCGTTGTCGAAGATGCTGATCAGCCGGTCGCCCTCGTGGCTGCGGGCGTCGTGCTGCCAGGCGAAGAACGTGCCCCTGCCCATGTGGAAGTCGCTCTTCTTGCCGCCGAGCCGCCAGATGATCCGGCCGGTGTGCCGGTCGATCTTGTAGGCGGCCCACGTGTTGCGCGCGCACACGAGCAGGTTGCCGTCGGAGGTCAGCCCGATCGAGTTGGCGTGGAAGTAGTCGAAGCGCGGGCCGACCCTCTGGTACGACTCGGCCAGCGCGACGTGGTCGAGGCTGCGCCAGTCGAAGAGCACCCGCGCGCTCGGGATCTGCAGCTCCTGGATGACGCTGCCGATCACCGGCCGGTTCGTGCGATCTCCGAGCGGCCTCAGGTCGCGCTTGCGCGTCTCCTGGGCCGTCACGAGCGCCGTGCCGCGCGGGGTGATCACGAATTCGTGCAGGTCCGCAGGTCGACCGTGGCCGGCCCGGAAGCGCGCGATCTGCCGGTAGTTGCGGTCGAAGATCACGCACTCGCCGACGCCGAGGCCCTTCACCGACTTCCCCTCCCACCAGGTCAGCACCGGCTTGCCCTTGTAGAGCGCGGCGCGGAAGTTCATCGCCGTCAGCGGTTCCGTCGAGTGCCACCAGACCACCTTGCCGGCGTTGTCGAGGATCATCACGCCGCGGTCGCCTGGGCCGGACGAGGGCGCGATGAACAGGAGGCCCGGCGCGGTCCTGCGAGCCGGATGGACGACGTCCACCGCGATCGGATGGAAGTCCGGCCGCGACAGGAACCGCTGCACGCCGCGCACGCGCGCCGCCGATGCGGGTGCCGCTCCCAGAAGGCCGTCGGCCAGCCCGGCCGCATCGCCGAGCAGGATCGCGCCCGCGGCGGTACCGGC